>JAZSCC010000138.1:0-10129 GCA_045602685.1 Acutalibacteraceae bacterium
ACTATTTAAAAAGGCTAACGGATATAACGTTGAGGTTAAAAAGACTTTTAAGGTGCATTATGTTGAGTACGATGAGGAAACCGGCAAAAAGAAGCGTGAATATGATAAGCTCGAAACCGGTACAGATGAGGTACATATCCCTGCTGATACTACTGCCCAAATATTTTGGTTGAAAAACAGAAAGCCGGATGTGTGGCGTGACCGTGTTGAAAATAAGGTAGAGCTTAACGGTAAGGTGGTTAATATTGTCGACGACATTGCAGAATGTGATTAAGCTATCTGATATCATCGGTGGCGGTTACGGCAAGTTTTGGCAAGATAAATCAAGATACAGAGTGCTTAAAGGCGGTAAAGGTAGTAAGAAATCTACCACTACTGCCTTAAATTATATATACCGGCTTATGAAATATCCTGAAAGCAATCTGCTTGTGGTTCGTGCGGTTATGAACACTCACAGAGACTCGACATTCGCACAGCTTAAATGGGCACAGGAAAAATTAAATGTGTCACATTTATGGCAGTGCAATGTTTCACCGATGGAAATGACATATATTCCTACCGGGCAAAAGATTTTATTCCGCGGTTTTGATGATGTTTTAAAACTTGCATCCACCACAGTGTCTAAAGGATATCTATGTTGGGTGTGGATTGAAGAAGCCTATGAGATTGAATCGGAGGCTGATTTTGACAAGCTCGACTTGTCGGTACCTAGAGGTAATATACCAAACAGCCTTTTTAAGCAAACAACGTTAACGTTTAACCCGTGGAGTGCAGAGCATTGGTTAAAAAAGAGGTTTTTTGATAACGAAAAGATTGGTGTTTCGACCTATTCTACAAACTACCTTATCAATGAGTTTCTTGATGATACCGACCGTGCTATATTCAAAACAATGAAAGAGTCAAACCCTAGGAAATATGCTGTTGCCGGTCTTGGTGAATGGGGTATAGCTGAAGGATTAGTATACGAAAACTGGGAAGTATTAGACTTTGATGTTGCTTTACTTGGTAGTGAGGACCACACAGAATGGCAATGGAAACACTTCTTTGGGCTTGACTACGGTTACACTAATGACCCTACCGCTTTTATTGCATTTGCACTTAATCCAAAATTGAAGCAAATGTTTATATATGACGAGCACTATGAAAAGAAAATGTTAAATTCCGATATTGCAAATATGATACGGTCTAAAGGCTTCAGTAAAGAACGCATCAGAGCAGATGCAGCAGAACCGAAATCAAACGATGATTTGCGAAGGCTCGGAATATCCCGCATTATGCCGAGTGTAAAAGGTAAGGACAGTATTATTAACGGCATATCTCAAATATCGGAATACAAAATATTTGTTCATCCAAGGTGTGTAAACACCGTTAAAGAGCTATCTTCATACAGATATGAGGTTGATAAATCGGATAACAGTATCAATAAACCTGTAGATTACGATAATCACTTGATGGACGCTATGAGATACGCTTTTTACGATGTTATATATTTCAATCCGACCGACCCTAAAGACAGACCCAGACCGACGGCGGATGATTATTATAACAAAGCCCACGGTATCAATATTGAAGATTTAGGAGGAGGTTGGGGGTTATAGTTATTCAAATTTTAATACTTTTAATGCTTTGGCTGATGAGTTGCATTATTTCTGCACTCATTGGCTTTTTTGTTGCCAAGACGAATTGGTTTAAGGCAACAAAGAAAAACGGCTCACACGATGAATTTACGCAGGTTTCGGATGAAGAACAGCGTAGGCGCGAACGTGAGGAGCGAGAGTATTTCAACATGATGAATTACAACGGCACACCGCAAGAAGAAATTAAGTGAACTATTAACACCAAACGGTGTTGATATAAATAACCGTCTTCACCACAGACGGAAAGGAGATTTTTATGGAAGAAAACAACATTAGCTTGGAGTCTCAAGACACCACAGTTGAGAATCAGAGCGCAGAGGCTGTAGCGGATACAGATTCGGCAACTGCACCACAGGAGCAGGATACCAATGCAGCAGCTGAGGTTGAGGGCGGCACCTCAACCGATGACGGTGGAAATGAACCACCTGAACCGTATCTCACAATCAAATATAACCACGAACAGAAAGGTCTGACCCAGGAAGAAGCTGTTACGTTGGCACAAAAAGGTATGGCGTATGATTCGCTTTACACACCTTTACAACGTGCGGCCGCTTTAAAAGGTATGACTGTTAAGGCTTTTATTGAGAGCGTTGAAAAAGCTCAAGATAGTGCGTACCGTGAGGAACTGATTGCAAAATACGGTGAGGATGATATGGAAACCGTCGACAGTCTTATGGAACTTTATCAATCTAAAAAGGAAAGTACCATTAAGGCTGCCGAGGAAGCAGAAAAGCAACTTGAAGCAGAGAGCAGAAGCACACTTGAAAGTCGGCTTGCAGATGAATTTATTGAACTGCAAAAGGAATTCCCCGATATTAAGGACTTTAACTCATTGCCAAAGTCGGTTAAAAAGGCTGCAGCTGACGGAGAGCATTTGCTTTTCAGTTATATGCGGTTTATGCACTCGGAAACCAAAAAGGCGGAGGCTGCACAAAAATCAGCTGATGCCGCAAAGAAAGCGTCGGGCGGAAGTATGTCCGACAAGCCCGAAACTGCATCAAGCGTTGTAGACGCTTTTATGCAAGGATTATATAGATAAAAAGGAGAATTAAATCATGTCATTTAACACTTTTCCCACATCCCCAGATGAGGTAAAAACATTCACAGGAGAACTTGATAAAATCGTTACACAGAAAGCGGTTACCGGATTCTTAGCTGATAACTCGTTTCGTGCTAAATTTGTAGGTGCAAAAACAGTAGTTGTTCCCGATATTGATTTTGTCGGTCTTGCAGATTATAACCGTGATGAAGGTTTTGCACGCGGCAAAACTACTGTTAGTCACACCTCTTTCACTCTTTCTAAGGACAGAGGCCGTCAGCTTATGCTTGACCGCGAAGATATGGACGAGACCGGTATTGCAAATCTTGCAGGTCAAATATTAGGCGAATTTGCTCGTACCCAGGTTGTACCCGAAATGGATGCTTATGTTCTTTCTAAACTTGCCGGTGTTGCTGCAAGCAGACAACATTCGACTGCCGGTTGGTCAAAAGATGAGGTTTATTCAAAATT
The DNA here is from genome assembly GCA_045602685.1 of Acutalibacteraceae bacterium. GTDB lineage: Bacteria > Bacillota > Clostridia > Oscillospirales > Acutalibacteraceae > UMGS172. The sequence continues at coordinate 3,148 of JAZSCC010000138.1, forward strand.
TATAGCTACAATTAATGCTGTTCAGGGTAGAGCAGGCTTCGGAGAGGAATTAGTTTCTTTCGTTAACCCTGAAGTTTATGCTGCTCTTATGAACAGTTCTGAAATCACCCGTCAGATTACTGTATCTGATTTTAAACAGGGTGAACTGAATCTCAAAGTTAAGTCTATTAACGGTGTTGCAATTATCCCGGTTGCTGCAGATAGAATGAAGACCGAATATACATTCATTAGTGATGGAGGCTTTGCTGCTACAGGTGACGCAAAAGATATTGCAATGCTTGTGCTTCCTAAAAATGGTGCAAGTCTTGTTAAGAAAACTGAGACTATGCGTATCTTTACTCCTGAGCAGAATAAGGATGCAGATGCCTATGTATTCAACTACAGACTTTACTACGATGTATTCGTAAAGAAGAGCAATCTTGACTTTATCGAGGCAGTAGTATCTGCCTAAATTTATTTTTGGGGACATCTTCTGATGAGGATGTCCCTTACCTATTTTAGGAGGTTTGTATGAGGTTGGTTTCACAATACGGCAATGAGGTTGTTTATACGGATGACCAGAGAAAAATTGAGAGATTAAAAGAACAAGGGTTTAAAGAGCAAGAATTACCCAAAATAAAAAAAGAACTCCCCAAAAAGGAAGGAGAGCAAAAGAACGATGTCAAACAGCGTAAAGTTAGAACCGAAAAAGATATTTGATGAATATAAAGCCGGTAATGATTTTAAAAACAGTATCGGTGAAAAAGGTATATTTGAACAATCGAAAATAAACGAGCGCTTTTATGTTGGTGACCAATGGTACGGAGCACAGGCGGGTAACAGCCGTCCGTTAGTCAGACGTAATGTTATAAAGCGTATCGGTGAGTATAAAATTTCTGCTATTGGTGCGGCTCCTGTTGCGGTTAATTTCAGTGCAGACGGTGTACCTGATACTACTGCACTCGAAAAGGATAAAACTGCAATAAACGAACAGTTGATGGGCGGTATTGACCCGTTTGGCGGTACAGAACCGGTTGAGGCGCCCGAAGTTTCACTTATTATGTCGGCTATGTCAGAGTATTTTACTGTTTCTTCGGAGCGTTTAAAATTCAGCGAGCTTTGCGAAGAGGCATTAAGAGATGCATTTATCAGCGGTACCGCATTTATTTACCATTATTGGAATCCGGACATAATGACGGGACTGTATGCTGATGAGAGTCGAAATACGCCTATTAAAGGTGATGTAGCGTGCGAAGTACTGAACGTGGAGAACGTTAACCTGGGAGACCCCAACAATTATGATATTCAAAGTCAGCCCTATATTATCATTTCGCAAAGAAAGATGTTGGCTGATGTTAAGCGTGAGGCAAAGCGTTACCGTCAGAACGCAGAGGATATAAAGGAAGATAGACCGGAAGTTTACCTAGTAAATGCCGGTGACCGCGGTGAAACTGAGCTTGAAGGTTCAAAACGGGTTACTGTATTAACGAAACTCTGGAAAGAATATGACGAGAACGACGGCTCTTATAAAATATACGGTATTCGTGTTACCGAAAACGCCGTTATACGTCCCAAATGGGATTTAAAGGTGACACTTTATCCTATTGCAAAATTCTGTTGGGAACGCCGTAAATCATGTGCTTACGGTGACAGTGAGGTTACATATCTTATACCGAACCAGATAGCTATTAACCGTGCACAGACTTCGGGTATATGGGCTGCAATGAACGTTGGTGTGCCTAAATTGGCAGTTAATACCGATGCATATAACGGTCCTATAACCAATGACCCTGGACAGATATTGAGGCTTAACCAAATTGGTGACCTTCCAATTGACCAGGTGATTAAATATTTACAGCCTCCTGCTTTTGCAGGTCAGTTTGAGGGACTTGTAAACGACATTGCACAAAACACTTTGACTGACAGCGGTGCTAATGATGCCGCACTCGGCAACATGAGGCCTGACAATGCTTCTGCTATTATACAAACCCGTGAGGCAGCTTTATTACCGCTGCAGGTCACACAGAACAGATATTATTCGTTTATTGAGGACTGTGCGAGAATACGTGCTGATTTTTGGTTGAATTTGTACGGTGACAGGTCGCTTAAGGTTGTCGACCGCAACGGAACGAGATATATACCGTTTCACGCTGAACGTTATAAAAGTCTTGTTATTAACGCGAAGGTGGATGTCGGTGCATCAACATTATGGAGTGAGGCAGTTGTTATCTCTACTCTTGACAGCTTACTCACTAACAAGCTTATAACCTTCCAGCAGTATCTTGAGAGACTGCCGAAAGGAATGATACCTGACGTAACGGGACTTATTGAGGACCAAAAGCAAGTCACACAAGGGGTTAACGATAATAATGCTATGATGAAACAGTTTGCAGAGCAGTACCCGGAGCAGTATGCACAATTCGTACAGCTTCCGCCGGAACAACAGCAGGAAATGTTACAACAGATAATGTCAAACAATGAGGAGGGTATGGTATGACGGCAAATGAGATAATCTCCAAAGCGATTGTTTTGCTTGGGTATCATGACGGTTTAGGAAACACAAATGATGAGAGGTTTCAAATGGTTTCCAAAAACGCCTTAAATTTTGTGTATAACGACCTTGTCAATTGTCTTGGACGTAATGATTTTAAGGATGTTAAAAGCCTTGCAGAAAAAATAGATATGCCTGACCGCGTATTGTATGACGTTATGCCGTACGGAGTGGCATCTTTTATAGCCGAGTCGATAGGCGACGGTGAAAAACAGCAGTATTTTGCCTCTTTGTATAACTTTAAACGCAAATCTGTGACTTACGAGGATAAGGTGCAGGATGTTATTCCTGCACCGTAAAGGAGTGATTAGATGTTTCCTTTTATAAGAAATACACCTACATATACTTTGAACATTCCCAAACTGTCGGGTGGTGTTAATTTTAGAGACGGTTTAACGCTTGTTAACGATAATCAGTTAACCAATGTAAAAAATATGTGGTTTAAGGATGGTATGCTCAAAACAAGACCGAAGTTACACACGAATAATGACGTTGAAAAGTTTTATACAAGTACAAACGAAGATTATCTTTATCGTACATTAAACTTAACTGTACGTAGTCATCCTGAATGCGTTATGGTGGATGGTGACGATAGATACGTTTTACAGGTAATTGCCAAATCAAAAGAGATTGAATTGGATAGAATTGAAAATAAATTCACATTGCGATACGTATCAAAGAATCTTGATGTAATTAACCTTGGCGAGATAAGTATTATTGGTGACCAACAGATAAACAATTACCTTGTTTTTCAACATAACGGCGATATTTATCTTTTTACATCTGATGATGAACCTCATTATTGGGTTATTAAGCGTGATATGAGCAATTATAACGCTTATTTACCACCTGAAGAATTAGTTGAGGAAAATATGACGGTTCCGTTGGTTGCGACAAACGGATTACCAAGCGCCGAAAATGGTTTTAACGGTACAATGATTAACGGCTACAACTTACTTACAGGGTATTATATGGCGGAGTATTCGACTGTTGACAAGGATAAAGAAAGTACTGAGATGCGTTACCAATTAATTCATCCTGTTCGAATAGCTCGTGAAGAGGCGTGGGATTATGCTGTTGACAGGAAAATCACGGCAACTTACACAGATATTAATGGGAATGAGTATACCCACGAGATTACTATCGATGAATGGGGTAGGGGTGATGAAGAGATACCTAACGAGAAAGATAAATTAACAATGCATGTATGGTATCAAGAGGTTTATTTTTGGGATAAAGAAAACGATAATTATGCCGTTTTAACAAAAGACGAGTATGTTGCTAACAATCTTACAATTACTGCACCCGGACCATGTGATAAAGCTAATAAATTAAAAGTTGCTAATATGACCAAATCTGCTTGGTATGGTGGTGCTGCTTATGGAATACATGGTGGTGGCCGGTTGTTTTTAGGTGGCAATACAAACGAAAGCGAGCAAGCTTTAGTTGTGTGGTCTGACCTTAATGACCCTTTGTACTTTTCCGAAAATAACTATGCTTATGTTGGTAATAAAACTCAGGGCGTTACAACCTTCGGCAAGCAGAATGATACCCTAGTAATCTTTAAAGAAAATGAGATTTATCAAACACAATACGTTTTAAACGATACGCCTACAGTTGAGGGGGTCATTAATCAAAGTGTTATTGACCTTGCGGCACAGACCGTAACGTTTCCGTTGACTTTGGTACATGGAAATATTGGCTGTGATTGTCCTAATACTGTGGTTTTATGTCGTAACCGCCTTGTTTGGACGTGCTCAAACGGTAAGGTTTATACGCTTCAATCACAAAATCAATACAACGAGAGAGCAATTTTCGAAGTTGGGGAAATGATAGAGCGACGATTGAAAACCGAAAAATACTTAAGCGAAGCGTGTGCGGTGGATTATGATGGTTATTATATACTTCAAAATGAAAACCGTATGTATGTTATGGACTACAATTCCTACGGATATATCTATGTTTCGTCTCACGCAAAGAACGAAGACGCTAACATTAAAATTCCGTGGTACTATTGGGAACTACCGATAGAGGTTGAGGATATTAGAAGTTGCTCTGACCGTTTGGTTATGACTTATCGTGGCGGAACGGAGCCTGACGAAAACTTGAAATCTGAAACGTTTGTGAATTTAGCTTATATCGATAACAGCGTTGGCGATGACGAGGTTAATAAACCTGTATATGACAACGAATGGAAGGCAGAACTTGAAATAATAAAGGTGCCGTCTTATTTACAGACTAAACTATATGACTTCGGTTCGCCGGCAAAACTGAAATCTGTACCTACGGTAAACTTTTCATTCGGCTATAATGACGGAGAACCAATAAAAATTGAATTTATATCCGAGCGTAATATTCCTGATGAACACTCTGTTACGGTTGACGGTGTAAAGGCTGATGAGCGTAGTCCTGAACACGTACATCAATGCAGATTGTTTCCTTATACCAAAGGAACGGTGATGTTCGGTGCAAGATTGAGTTGTGAAGGAGATATGAGTATTGCTTCTATGACACTGCAATACAAAGCTTTAGGAGGTGCGAAATGAGTAATAAGCTTAAAACGTACACTGATGAATCTTTAAAACAATATCAACCGCGGATTGATGCGGAGAAACAGATAATAAATACTGCTGCAGATTCTAATTTAAAAATTGTTGAAGATGATTATAATGCACAAATTGCCGAAACTGAACAGTCGTATAATGAACTATTCGACCAAAACAATGTTCAACGCATTATAAATGAACGTACAATAGCGGAAAATATGGCAAATATGGGATTAACTGATTCAGGATTAAACCGTACTCAGATGACGGCTAATCAGTTATCATTTGCTAATAATCAATCTAAAATATCATTGGGACAGCAACGTGCAATTGATACATTGGCACGGAGTATGTTGGCAAGCACTACCGAGATTAAAAACAAGAAAATGACAGACCTCGCTGGCATTGATTCAAAATATTATAATTTGGCGGTTGGTGATGCCACAAACAGGATTAATACCGAAACCGAGCAGGCGGCCGCAATAGAAAAGGCAAGGATTGAGTCATTGGCAAAGTTAAACCAGCAGAAGCAGGATGATTATAACAAGGTTATGGAAGTTTTGGGCAATAAGAACTATAACGATGCCTATAAGCAGCTGTATATTGATAACTTCAAAACCAAGTATAATTTAACTGATACTGAGGGACAAAAGCTGTTTGGTTCACCAGGTACTAAGTATACTTATTCGGATGACGAACTTGAGGGTAATGCCATTTCGGGAGATGTTTCACTTGGCGATGATGATATCATAAATATACTTAAGAAATATCATAAAGCAGACAACGACAAAGGTTTCCTTTATGACTTGATTGAAGCTCACAATATTGACCCTGCCTCTACACAAGGTATTAAATTGAAGAATGAAATCGAGAAACAGACTGAAGGTACACGTCTGTTCTGGACAAATCCTCATATAGATGGTCCGATAGGTTCGTATTATGTTAAAGGCGAGAAATTAGGTAATGCTTCTGATGGTATATATTATGAAAGCACTATTAAGGACATAATACACGGAAACGTTTGGACTTTAAGTCAAGTATACGACGCCTCGTCGCGAGCACTTGCTAGAGAGAAGGCAGCAAAGGAAAAAGCAAAAAAAGAAGGGAAAATTTGGAATGCTTTAAGTGATAGCGAAAAACAACAAAGGATGGATGAAGTCACTGAGGATACATGGAAGGGCTATGTGGATGATTCAGATATTATAAAAGAAGCTAAGAGACAGACCAAAAAAGTTCAAGCTGAAGCATTTAACTAACATTGGAGGTAAAACATGGCGGTTACTGATGATAAGTATAAAAAGTGGGACGAAAACTATGAAAAATGGAAACGTCAACGAGAAATTAACAAAGCAAAATTTGTTATCGGTGATGTTAATATTGATGAAAACTACATAAAGCAGTACGGTACCGATGTTTCAAAGTTTTTGACCGACTCTGCAAATAATTCCGGCAATATTAAATGGGGGCAGTCACAAACTGCCCTTAATTCGTTTAACAAGCAATCTGATGAGTTCAAGTATAAGCAGATATTGATAAACGATTGGTTGTCTAAAAATGCACAGCCTGGTAGTTATGATGAATTGACAAAGAGTTTTGAAAGTGTGAATACAAGCATAAATGATTTGCGCGACTTGTATACTAAGCTAAATACCTCTATGTCGGGTTACAAAACTGCAGATGAATATAACACAGCGGTTGTTAATGAAAAATTCAAAGACTCAACATATGATGAAATACTTGCGGAGATTAACCGTCTTGGTGAGGAACAAAATAAGCAGGCACCTGAACAAGCTGCTGAAACACAAAAAACAAGAGATGCTTTGAATAGGCTTTTATATAGTAATTCTTACAAGGATAAAGATAGTTACAATAAGGCTATTGCCGACATAGACAGGCAGATAGCCGC
>JAZSCC010000139.1:0-5614 GCA_045602685.1 Acutalibacteraceae bacterium
CGTATCGGCCCGTTGCGTAGCTTCTCACGCTCTCAACATCTTCGGCGATCATTCCGACGTTTACGCCTGCCGTCAGACCGGTTTCGCAATGCTCGCAGAGACCAATACTCAGGAAGTTATGGACCTTGGTGCAGTTGCTCATTTAGCAACCATTAAGGGCCGTGTACCTTTCATCAACTTCTTTGACGGTTTCCGTACTTCTCACGAACTTCAGAAGATTGAGGTTTGGGATTTTGATGATTTGAAGGAAATGTGCGATATGGACGCTGTTGAGGCTTTCAGAAAGAGAGCTTTAAACCCTGAGCGTCCCGTAATGCGCGGTTCTCATGAAAACGGCGATATTTTCTTCCAGCACAGAGAGGCTTGCAACGAGTATTATGATAAGCTCCCCGCAATTGTTGAGGAGTATATGGACAAGGTTAATGCTAAAATCGGCACTGACTATAAATTGTTCAACTACTACGGCGCACCCGATGCTGAGAACGTAATCATTGCTATGGGCTCTATCTGTGACGTTGCAGAAGAGGTTATTGATTATATGACCGCTGCAGGCGAAAAGGTTGGTCTTGTAAAGGTACGTTTGTACCGTCCGTTCGTTGCAGAGAAGTTGGCAGAGGCCATTCCCGCAACAGTTAAAAAGATTGCTGTTCTTGACAGAACTAAGGAACCCGGTTCTTTGGGTGAGCCTTTGTTCCTCGATGTTGTTGCAGGTCTTGCAGCAGTAGGCAGAAGTGCAAAGGTTATAGGCGGTCGTTACGGTCTCGGTTCTAAGGACACTCCTCCTTCATCCATCTTTGCAGTATATGATGAGTTAAAGAAGGACGAGCCTAAGGCTCACTTTACCTTAGGTATTAACGATGACGTTACCCATCTTTCTCTTGATGAAAAGGAAGCTCCTAACACCGCAGCAGAAGGCACTATCGAGTGTAAGTTCTGGGGTCTTGGCGGTGACGGTACCGTTGGTGCTAATAAAGACTCTATTAAGATTATCGGTGACCATACCGACAAGTATGTTCAGGCATACTTCCAGTATGACTCTAAGAAGACCGGCGGTATCACTATTTCTCACTTGAGATTTGGTGACAAGCCGATTAAGAGTCCTTACTATATCAATAAGGCTGACTTTGTTGCTTGCCACAACCCCTCTTATGTAATTAAGGGCTACAAGATGGTTAACGACGTTAAGCCGGGCGGTGTATTCTTGATTAACTGCCAGTGGACCGCTGAGGAACTCAACGAGCATATGCCTGCTGAAGCAAAGAGATACATTGCTAACAACAATATTCAGCTTTATACAGTTAACGCTATTGACTTGGCTGCCGAGATTGGTCTTGGTAAGCGTACCAATACCGTTCTTCAGTCTGCTTTCTTTGCACTTTCCAACGTTCTTCCTAAGGAAGAGGCTATCGGCTATATGAAGGAAAAAGCACAGAAGTTTATGAAGAAGGGTAAAGAAATCGTCGAAATGAACGAGAAGGCTACCGATGCCGGTGCTACTGCTTTCGTTAAGATTGATGTTCCTGGCAGTTGGGCTAATGCTGTTGATAATACCGAAGCAGTTAAGTCCGAAGGTCGTGAAAAGTTAGTTAAGATGGTTGACGGCATTATGAAGCCGGTTGCTCTTATGGACGGAGACAGCCTCCCTGTATCTGCTTTCGTTGACCATGCTGACGGTTCATTCGAGCAGGGTGCTTCTGCATATGAGAAGCGCGGTGTTGCAGTTATGGTTCCCGAGTGGAATCCGGATACTTGTGCTAAGTGTAACAAGTGTGCATATGTTTGCCCGCATGCTACAATTCGTCCGTTCGCACTTGATGCAGACGAAGTTGCAGCTGCTCCCGCTAATATGAAGAAGGCTCCGAAACCTATTGTTAAGACCGAGTACACCTATACCTTGGCTATATCTCCGCTTGATTGTATGGGATGTGGCGTATGTATCGGTGTTTGCCCGACCAACTCTTTGAAGATGGTTGCTAAGGATACTCAGTTGGCTGAGCAGGAGTCCTTCGATTACTGTGTAGCAAGTGTTACCGAGAAGGAAGGCGTTGCCGGTTCTCAGAACATTATTGCTTCTCAGTACAAGAAACCGTTACTTGAGTTCTCAGGCTCTTGTGCAGGTTGTGCTGAAACCGCTTATGCACGTTTGGTAACTCAGTTGTTCGGTGACAGAATGTATATTTCTAACGCTACAGGTTGTTCATCCATCTGGGGTGGCCCTGCTGCTACTTCTCCGTATACCGTGAACGCCAAGGGACATGGTCCTGCTTGGGCTAACTCTCTCTTTGAGGATAATGCAGAGCACGGATTTGGTATGTACCTTGGACAAAAGGCTGTTCGTGAAGGCCTTGTAGCAGAACTTCTTGAAATGGCAGAGTCTGATAAGGCTTCGGCTGAATTTAAGGCTGCTGTTGAAGGCTTTATGGCTACTAAGGAAGATGGCGAAGCCAACCAGAAGGCTACAGATGTTCTTGTAGCAGAGCTTGAGAAGGCTGCAGCTGCAGGTTGTCCTGCTGCCCCCGCAATCCTTGCTAAGAAGGAGTTCCTCTCCAAGAAGTCGGTATGGATTTTCGGTGGTGACGGTTGGGCATACGACATCGGCTTTGGCGGTGTTGACCACGTTCTCGCTTCCGGCGAAGATGTAAACATTATGGTATTCGATACCGAGGTTTACTCCAACACCGGCGGTCAGGCATCAAAGGCTTCTCAGATTGGTCAGGTTGCACAGTTCGCTGCTGCAGGTAAGGCAATTTCTAAGAAGAGCTTGAGCGAAATCGCAATGTCTTACGGTTATGTATACGTAGCACAGATTGCTATGGGTGCTGACCAGAATCAGACCTTGAAGGCTATTAAGGAAGCTGAAGCATACAAGGGTCCGTCCATCATCATTGCTTACTCTCCTTGTGAGATGCATAGTATTAAGGGCGGTATGGTTAACTGCCAGAACGAAATGAAGAAGGCTGTTGACTGCGGTTATTGGAATATGTTCCGCTTCAACCCTGCTTTGAAGGATGAGGGCAAGAATCCGTTCAGCATCGACTCTAAGCCTGCTACCGCAGACTATAAGGAGTTCATTTTGGGCGAGGCTCGTTACTCTTCGTTGACCCGTTCGTTCCCCGAGCGCGCAGAAGAGTTGTTCGAAAAGGCTGCCGAGGCTGCAAAGGCTTCAAGAGAGCATCTTGAGAAGTTGCAGGAGCTTTACGGTAAGTAATCTGAAATCCTAAAACAAAAAACAACCCCGACGAGTAATCGTCGGGGTTGTTTTGCTATTAAGTAAAAAATGCAATCAAACTTGACATTTTGGCAATATATGGTATAATTAATTATAGCTTAAATATAATATAATTTAGGCTTATAAAAAATAGGAGGGAATATATGAAAAAATTATTATCTTTGTTACTTTGTGTTTTGATGTGCATTACCATTGCACTCGGTATATCTGCTTGCGGTAATAAGAAAGAGGCAGACCCCGGTTCCGGTTCTAATCAGAGTGAAAGCTCTAAAAAAATTGCCGAGGAACTTATTATTGGCAAATGGGTATGTGATTTTAAGTTTACAAAGGACTTCCTTAATCAAGTTTTAGATGATGAAGAAGCCGGTATGGAAGAAATGCTTGAATATTTCGATTTAAGCAAGCTTTCGCTTAAGATTAATATGGAATTTAAAGATGACGGCACAGCAAAGATTGCGGTTGCAGATAAAGATGCCGAAGCATTTATCGATGCTTATATTGAAGTAATGTCCGACGGTATGATTAAGATGATGGGAGATATTGCTGAGGAAGCAGGAATGACCTTTGACGATTATCTTGAACAGATGGGTATGACCGAGGAAGAATTTATAGATTCGTTTAAGCAAGAAATCGATACTAATGAGATTAAAAGTGAATTCATCGATGAAATTACCGGTGATAGCGGTTATTATCAGATTAAGGACGGAAAGCTTTATATCTCTGACGATAAGACATTTGAAGAGGATGATGCGCAAGAATTCGAGGTTACCGCAGATAAGCTTAAGTTGAAAATAGATGATATAGAAATGGTGTTTACCAGACAGAAGTAAATTTTTAACACAAATTTGCACTTATTTCAAACTATAAAGATAAAAGTGTGTGCAAAAACGCCACCGCATAACGCGGTGGCGTTTAATGATAATGTTAATGTTAATCAAACATTCCTGTTGAAAGGTAACGCTCACCTGTATCAGGCAGGAGAGCCACGACTGTTTTACCTTTGTTTTCAGGTCGGCGGGCTAACTGTAAAGCCGCAAAGCAGGTAGCACCCGAGGATATACCAACCAAAATTCCTTCAGTGTGGGCTATTTTCTTTGCCGTAGCCATAGCGTCCTCGGATTTTACGGTGATAATTTCATCAATAATACCGCGGTCAAGATTTTCGGGCACAAAGTTTGCACCTATTCCCTGAATTTTATGCGGACCGGCATAACCTTTTGATAAAAGCGGTGAATCAAAAGGCTCAACCGCTACAATTTTTATGTCAGGGTTATGCTCTTTTAAATATTTTCCTGTGCCGGAGAGAGTACCGCCTGTTCCTACCGAGGCAACAAAAATATCGACCTTACCGTCGGTATCGTTCCATATTTCAGGCCCTGTTGTATTATAATGAGCTAAAGGATTGGCAGGGTTATCAAACTGCGAGGTAATAAAACTGCCCTCGATTTTTTTGGCTAATTCCAAAGCCATTTCAATAGCACCGCTCATACCCTTGCTGCCTTCAGTTAATACAATTTCGGCACCGAATGCTTTAAGCAGGTTTCGGCGTTCAACACTCATAGTGTCTGGCATCGTAAGGATAACCTTATATCCGCGTGCAGTTCCTACCGAAGCAAGACCAATACCGGTGTTACCGCTTGTAGGCTCGATAATGGTCGCACCTTTAGTGATTTTGCCGTTTTTTTCAGCGGCGTCAAGCATACTTAAAGCCACACGGTCTTTAGCACTGCCGGCAGGGTTAAAACACTCCATTTTACCCAAAACAGTTGCCGAAATCTCAAGTTGTTCGGTTAAATTATTAAGTTTAATCAGAGGTGTGTTACCGATAAGCTCGGCAACCGAGTTATAAATTTTCATTTCGTTCTCCAATTCGTTTTGTGGGTACTGCCCCAGGCAATTTTCTTAATACTGTTATAAGCGGAAAAATCAAAGTGCCCGCAATTAAGTTGCCCACAAAGTGTATTGCGTCATAAGGAAGACCCATAATAACCCAAGGTAAAAATTGACTCCAATTGCCACCTGTAAATAGTAAAATGTGTGCCGGTGCATAGAGCAATCCGAAGCAAAGTCCGTGCAGACCGCAAACGGCAATATAAACGGGTATTGCCACAGCGGGATTCATATTACGCGGTAGTAGCATAACGGCTCCCCAGAGCACCGTCCACACGTAAAGGTAGGGAAGAGTCCAAGGTGAGAACCCTGAGAAAAATAGTGTTAAAAAGACATAAACATATATAGGTATAAGTGCTTTTAAACGGTATACTACTGTAAAAGTAACGGTGAACATACCTATAAGATGTATATTTGGCAATAACTCCATTAATATGTCCGAAATATACATCAATGTACCGAACGAGGCAAACAGAACGATTTGGAAAAGTAAAC
>JAZSCC010000140.1:0-3239 GCA_045602685.1 Acutalibacteraceae bacterium
TTTTGGTTTGGTCATGCTCAAGAGAAACGCTCAACATTTGGCGGTGCACCTGCAGGTAATAAACCAGCTGTTAATGACGCCGTTCTCGCTTGGCAAAAGGCAGCTATTGCTGACGGCTTTACCTTAAAAAGCGGTGCTGACGGCATTTGGGGTAAAGAGTGTGAGGCAGTGGCTAAAGCAGCTATTTGCAAAAAGCGTCTCACTTATAAATACAAAAACCTCACTAAGATTGTTCAGACTGCAGTTGGTGTAAAAGCAGATGGTAAGTTCGGCAAGGACACCAAAAAGGCTGTTACAGAATGGCAGAAACGTTTTGGTTTGGTTGCTGACGGTTGTGTAGGAATAACTACCTGGAAGCGTATTTTGGGGGTGTAGTAGTGGTTGAAGTTGCAGTTGCTTTAATCACCCTCACCGGTGTGATTATTACTGTTGCTGTCGGCAACAAGAAAACATCCAAGGATATCAAGTCACAAACCGATTTGACTATATATCGAATTGACCAGCTTGAGAAAAAAGTTGAGAAGCATAATCAGGTTGTTGAACGCGTATATATCCTTGAACGAAAAGATGCAGTTGAAGAAAAAGAAATCAAGGTCATAAATCGCAGAATTGCTGACCTTGAGCAAAACCATAAATAGAAGGGGATAAAACTTGTGAAAAAGAACTTTGTTAAATGGATTAAGGCTGCAGGAATAAGAGCGATTAAAACTGTTGCACAAACTGCAGTGGCAATGATACCGGTTGGTATTAGTGTTGCTGAGGTTGGCTGGGGTGCTGTCATCGGCACGGCCGTCCTTGCAGGAATTGTTTCCTTGTTGACCAGCGTTGCAGGCTTGCCGGAAGTAAAGTAAAATAAAAAAACGCTACGGAACCTCAGATGTGAAGTGTCGTAGCGTTTTTAATTTATTTAATTGTAACCGTATTGTTTTGCGGTTTTGAAAAGTGTTGCGATTTCTGATTTTAGCGGTGCGTTTTCAGGCAGCGTAAGACCGGGGTCAGAGGAATACAGTTCTTTTGCGGCGTTACCGGCTAAACGGAACAGTTCCATATCTTCAGAAAGGTCGGCAATTTTAAGTTCGGGTAAGCCGTGTTGGCGCTTGCCCAAAAAGTCACCCGGCCCTCTTAGTCTTAAATCCTCATCTGCCACTTTAAAACCGTCAGAGGTTTTACACATAAATTTCAAACGCCGATTTGTATCACCTTTATGGTCAGAGAGCAGTATGCAGGTCGATGCGTATTGACCTCTGCCAATACGGCCACGCAGTTGATGCAGTTGGCTCAGACCAAAGCGTTCGGCATTTTCAATAAGCATTATAACGGCGTTCGGCACGTCAATACCGACTTCAATTACGGTTGTACTTACTAAAAGCTGAATTTCACCGTTTGAAAATGCTTTCATAACGGCATCCTTTTCCTTTGGCTTCATTTTGCCGTGAAGCAGACCAACCGAATAATGTTTAAACTCAGTTTCGCATATATTCTCATAATATTTCATCGCAGACGCTAAATCAACGGTTTCGTTTTCCTCGACCATCGGGCAGACAATATACCCTTGCCGTCCTTGGTCTAAATGGTCGCGAATGTAGTTATAAGCGCGGGTTCTTATGCCGGAATTAATCAAAAAAGTTTGTATAGGTTGTCTGCCTTTAGGAAGTGAGTCAATAACACTTATATCAAGGTCACCGTAGAAAATCAATGACATCGTGCGCGGAATAGGTGTTGCAGACATAACTAGCATATGTGGCTCGTTGCCTTTGGTGAGCAATGACGTTCGTTGTTCAACACCGAAGCGGTGTTGTTCATCAGTTACAATCAAGCCTAATGATTTGAATTGTACGTCCTCCTGAAGTACAGCGTGTGTACCGATTACTATATCAATTTCACCGTTTCGGACGGCCTCTTTTAGCTTGGCTTTTTTTGTCTTTGTGACCGAACCGGTGAGTAAAGCAATCTTTATATCGGTGTTACTTAAAAAGCTTTGAAACGTCTTATAATGCTGACCTGCCAAAACCTCGGTAGGTGCCATAATTATGCATTGATAATCTGACATAACAGCACAGTAACTTAAAGCAACTGCTACAGCGGTTTTACCTGAACCGACATCACCTTGTATAAGCCGACTCATTGGTCTGCCTGAATTCATATCCTTTAAGCATTCGTTAATAGCCTTATTTTGCGCTTCGGTCAGAGTAAAGGGTAGTAGGCCTTTAAATTCCGTAAAAGCACTGCCACCGATTTTTATCGGGGTAAATGCCGTACGGGTTTCTTTTTGAAAAAGTATGCCGGTTTGTAAAAAGAACAGTTCCTGAAAAACAAGACGACGGCGAGCAGCCTCAAGCTCTTGCATATTTTTAGGGTTGTGAATGCTTAAAAGTGCCTCTTTCAAGCCAACGAGGTTATACTTTGTCCGCATTGGCAAAGGGAAAGGGTCTTGTGGCTCGAATTGTGTTAAAACAGTGGCTATAACCTTAGAAATTGCTTTTGAATTAAGGCCGGCAGTTTGTCGGTAAACCGGCATAACGGTTTGTTCTGTTACCTCGTAAATTTCAGGTGATGACATTTCGCATGAAAATAACGTCCGGTTAACAATACCGTAGAATAAAAATTCCTTGCCGAATTCCAACTTTTCAGCCAACCATTTTTGATTAAAAAGTGTGATTTCTACGTTGTTTTCGCCATCGTTGGCAAAAAATTTATAAATTGTCATACTGCGGCGCACATATATTTCTCTTACCTCGCTGAAAACCTTTGCTTTTATACAACAAGCACGGTCAAACGGTGCTTCGTGAAGCTTTAACGGGTGTGAGCGGTCTATGTAGCCTCTTGGATAATGATGCAACAAAGCGCCGACGCTCTCAATGCCGAGTTGTCGAAACAACTCGGCACGTTTCTCGCCGACGCCTTTTACATAACGAATGTTATAATCAGAATTCATATTATTCAACCGAAAGTATGAAATAATAAACCGGCTGACCACCGTTAATTAAAGTGACCTCAATATCACTGCCCAGCTTTTCCTGTAAAGCATTATAAATTCTGTTTGCTTCATTTTCAGAAGTGTAGTTATAAGTCCAATAAAGACCGCTTGCCACACTGTAAAGCTCAAGACCGATTTTTTCAGCCATTTCCTTAATTTTTAAAATATCTTCCTTTGTTGATTCCAAAGAAACATCCCCTGTTTCATCAAGTGCAAGCTCAATTCCGTCAAAGCCTGCATCCTTGGCAAGTTTCATATTTTC
>JAZSCC010000141.1:0-1544 GCA_045602685.1 Acutalibacteraceae bacterium
GACTTTGCACTTGGTATTATAATCGGCAAAGGTCCTTCTGCACGCTCAATAAGACTTGATTTACCTAAATTTACCCTGATTGGTGCTACTACCCGTGTAGGTCAGTTAACAGCACCGTTAAGGGCTCGTTTCGGACTTCATTTAAGACTTGATTTGTATACTCCGGAGCAACTTGCTGATATTGTTACTCGTTCTGCCAATATTTTAAATATCGGCATCGAAAATGACGGTGCAATTGAAATTGCATCCGGTTCTCGAGGAACACCCCGTATTGCTAACCGCATGCTTAAAAGAGTTCGCGATATTGCACAGGTGGAATATGATGGTTTTATTACCGACGAAATTGCCAGCAAAGCCTTAACAAGATTCGAAATTGACGAGTTGGGCCTTGATGATTTTGACCGGCGACTTCTGACAACCATTATTAAAACCTATTCCGGCGGTCCGGTAGGTCTTGATACCTTGGCTGCCGCTTTAGGTGATGAAAGTATCACTATTGAAGAGGTTTATGAACCGTATTTAATGCAAATCGGCTTCTTGTCAAGAACTACACGCGGACGTTGTGTAACTAATATTGCATATGACCATTTAGGCTTGCCGCACGGCAATGCTGACAATGGCGAACAGTTAAAATTTGAATAAAAGGGAAAATAATGAGAGTAGTTTCTGATTTTAGTGATTTTGAATTAATAGATGCTTCCGACGGTGAACGCTTGGAACGCTGGAAGGACATTATTT
Source organism: Acutalibacteraceae bacterium (assembly GCA_045602685.1). Taxonomy (GTDB): domain Bacteria; phylum Bacillota; class Clostridia; order Oscillospirales; family Acutalibacteraceae; genus UMGS172. Next base: position 739 of record JAZSCC010000141.1, read on the forward strand.
TAATACGCCCTGACCCACAGGTTATGTGGCACGGTGACCGTAAAAATTTGTTGTGGCAAAACGCTCATGCTAAGTACCATCGCTCTAACAGTGGTGGCGGGTATTGGGAAATGCTTAAGACCGTACCTAAGGTTTGGAGTGTTGATTTCCGTGAGTTGACTTTCCGTTTAAAGCCGATGGATTTTAAACACACAGGTCTTTTTCCCGAACAAGCTGTTAACTGGGATTTGATGACTGAATGTATAAAATCAGCGGGAAGAACTGTTAAGGTACTTAATCTGTTTGCTTACACCGGTGGCGCTACGGTTGCTTGTCTTAAGGCGGGTGCTGTTGTTACACATGTTGACGCATCTAAGGGTATGGTGCAATGGGCTAAAGAGAACGCTAATGCTTCCGGTGTCGGTGACAGACCGGTCAGGTGGCTTGTTGACGATTGTCTGAAGTTTATTGCTCGTGAAATTCGCAGAGGTAATAAGTATGACGGAATTGTTATGGACCCGCCATCTTATGGCAGAGGACCTAACGGTGAAGTTTGGAAAATTGGGCAGCAGTTACAAGAATTGCTTGAACTTTCGGCTCAAATTCTTAGTGATGATGCCGTATTTTTTATCCTAAACTCATATTCCGGCGGAATTTCACCCACAATTTTAAATTATATGGTTAAAAATATAGTTACAGGTAAGCGCAAGGGTGATGTGGTAACCGAGGAAATCGGGTTAAAAATCACCGACCGCGATATGATTCTACCATGCGGTAATACTACTGTTTGGACGGCAAAATAAAGGAAGTATAAACTTGGATACATT
>JAZSCC010000142.1:0-2080 GCA_045602685.1 Acutalibacteraceae bacterium
CACCGAGTTTTACGAAACATCAGGTAGGCTGTTGGGTGCGAAAATCGACGGCATGGAATATCCTTGTGTTAATATAATCTGCACCTTTCCTTTGACCGACCCTGATAATTATTTATCGGTTCGATTACCTGACGGTAAGCAGGAAGAACTTGGAATGATTGAAAGCATAAATGATTTTGACGCTGACACAATAGCCGTTTTAAAAAAGCAGTTAAAGCTTCGGTATTATATGCCTAAAATCACTCGTATTGTCAGCATTAAAGAGGAATACGGCTACACATATTGGACGGTTGATACCGACTGTGGTCGTGCAAAATTTGCAAGTTCATCCGGTTCGGCAGGTGCGGTTATTCATCATAAAAACGGAGTAATAATTAAAGATTCGAATGAAAACCGTTATATTTTAGAGGATTTATCGAAACTTACACCAAAGGAAATGAAAAGGCTTGACCTTTACTTGTAAAAATATTTTCAGAGGATAAATATGGAGCTTAATTTACCGTTGCCGCCCAAACTTTTAAAGCGGCTCAAAGGGTTTACCGATGAAATTCCGGTTTACTGTGTTCATCCGGATATTAATTTGTCCGGACGGTTTACCGAGGACTTTTGGGTCGGTGCAACCAAATCCTATCTGTTCAGTTTCGATGGTGAACAGCACAGTTTAATAAAACTTGGTGATTGTCAAAAGGTTCAGGTAAAAAGTCAAGTTGATAGTGGTCTTTTCACTGTTGTTGAAAACGGTGAGGAGCGTGTTTTTGCGCGATTTACCGCAAAACACACAACACAGTTTGCCTGTTTTACCAGAGGTGTAAATTTATTTATTAAGGGTGAAACAGAACGCGTAATAGTAAATAATGACCGTGAAAAAGAGTGTGAAAAGTGCAAAAGGGTTCTTAACGGTGCAGGCTTTTGTCCTAAATGTAATAAGGGCAGTCGCAGTATAAATCGCGTGTTGGATATTTGCCGTCCGCATTGGCCGATGTTTGCAGTAGTGTTTGCTATAATGTTAATTACTACCGCTTTAAATTTGGGCCAGCAGTTTGTACTTCGTTGGTTTGTAGACGGTTATCTTTTGGTCGGCAAGGGCAATTTAAAAAATATTGCCGTATTTTTGGTGATATACAGCTCGGTTATTTTTATCGGGTTTTTAGGTCAGTTGTTGAAAAGCTATATCAGTACACGGTTGAGCCTTAAGATAAGCTATATTTTACGTCACAAGCTTACCGACCATTTGCAGAGGCTTTCAATGTCTTTTCTTAATAAGCGAAGCACGGGCGAGCTTATGTACCGCGTTTTTGACGATACATATAATATCAGAATGTTTTTTGCCAACAGTTTTTGTAATATGTTTCATCAACTGGTCACGTTAGTGGCTTTAGCGGTTTTGATGTTAGTGCTTAATTGGAAATTGGCTCTGGCGGCATTTGTTTTTGCACCGGTGATAATTATTTTTGCACGCACCTTCTGGCCGTTTATCCGCAAAATTTATCATCGTCAGCGCCGTAAGGGTGATAAAATTCACAACAAATTGCAGGATGTTTTGTCAGGTATCAGAATTGTTAAATCCTATGGACGTGAAAAAAGTGAAATTGAGATTTTCAATAGCCTGAATGATGATTTTGCTGCGGTCCAACGCAAGAACGAAAGGTTTTTTGCTACGGTATTTCCCGTGTTATCATTGCTTTTGTCATTTGGAACGTATTTAATTGTTTATTTGGGCGGTTTAGATGTTTTAGACGGAAAAATGACGGCCGGCCAATTGATGCAGTTTGTATCTTATGCCGGAATGTTGTTAGGTCCTTTAAGTTGGATGTCGTTTTTGCCCAGACAGATTGTAAATATGACTACCAGTTTAGACCGTATTTATGACGTTTTAGAGGAAACGCCTCAAATTTCTGCTCGGGAAAACGCAGTAAAAAAGGAGATTAAGGGTGAAATTTCCTTTAAGAACGTTGTATTCGGTTATCTTTCACACGAGGTGGTGCTTGACGGTGTAAGCATTGACGTTAAGCCGGGTGAAATGATAGGTCTGGTTGGTGCTTCGGGTGCCGGAAAATCAACGTTTATTAACCTTTGTATG
>JAZSCC010000143.1:0-3817 GCA_045602685.1 Acutalibacteraceae bacterium
ATATATTTTAAAGCGTGATTATATGACTTGTAAAAATATTTTCTGTATCCACCAAAGGAATAACGAATGTGTTTTAGAGGAAATCAAATTAGATATAACGGGCGCGTGCGCTAACTGCATTTATGTGGATATAGGTCAAAAAAAGTTAAAGGAACTTAAAGAAAATCAGTTGCGAAATATAAAAAACCGTTATGTTTAAGCAAAAAGAAGAGCAAAGCTCTCTTTTTTGCTTTTAATAAAACTTCACATTTGTGTGCGGGGAATATGTTGCAAGTTTTTGTTAAAAATTTAACAAAAACTTGCAAAAAGCACTTGATTTTGTGGAACTTTAGGTGTATAATACCTTAAAGTGTACCAAAAGGGACACTTAAGAGGTGAAAATATGAATTGTTTTTTGTTTGAAGGATTAACTGTCGACGAAACAAAAGCGGTTATATCGTGTGCCGACGAGACTGTTACCGTGTCGAAATCGAGTAACCTTTACAAACTTGGTCGGGTCGGTGTTTTGCTTTCGGGCAATGCGTTGGTTTGCCGTACCGGCGATGCGGGTTGCGAGGTTAATGTCAGAGGTATATCTTCGGGCGACGTTTTCGGCGTTGCAAGTGTTTTTGGGCCTTGGAAAGAAGGCAAGAGTAAAATCTTGGCCAAGACCGACTGTAAGGTGGCGTACTTTTCAGAAGATACATTAAAAAACATTTTTACTGACTTTCCAAAAGTCGCCTTTAACTACATTTCGTTTTTAAGTGACCGAATTCGGTTCTTGAATGCACGGATTGATGCATTTTCGGCCGGCAATGCGGTGCAAAAACTGTATGAATATCTGCTTTCGCAGGCGGTTGATGGCGAATTTAAATTAAATTTTGGTTTAGCAGAGCTGTCACGTCGGCTTAAAATGGGACGTTCAAGTCTTTATCGCAGTATCGAAACATTAGAGCAAAGCGGTCTAATTACACGAAACAAAAATATATTCATTATTAAATAATGTATTGGAGGAAATTAAAATGAAAAAATTATTATCAGTTTTTAGTTTAATGCTTGTTATTGTAATGGCTTTAAGCCTTACTGCTTGCGGTGGTCAAAAAGAAACCGCATCAACCCCGTCTGATGAATCACAGGTAGCGTACACACCTGTGGATATGACAGTTGCTTGTATGACCGGTCCTACCGGTGTAGGTATGGCAAAATTAATGGCTGACTCTGCTGCAAAATTGACCGCAAACAATTATACTTTCACCGTAGCGTCCGCCGCAACCGAGATTAATGCAAAATTCTTGAACGGTGAAATCAAGATTGCTTCGGTTCCGACCAACGTTGCCGCAACTCTTTATAACAAGACTCAAGGCAAGGTCAGAATGCTTGCAGTTAACACCTACGGCGTGCTTTCTATCCTTGAAAAAGGGAATACAATCAAGTCGATTGCCGATTTAAAGGGTAAGACAATTTATTCTACCGGTAAAGGTCAGAATCCCGAGTTCATTTTGAAGTACATTTTAAATAAAAACAACATCGACCCTGAAAAAGATGTTACAATTAATTTTGTTTCAAGTGAAGATTTGGTACAAAAGTTAATCAGCGGAGAGGCTGAGGTGGCGCTTGCTCCTGAACCCGCTGCAACTACCGTTTTGGTTAAAAACGCTGATTTGAGACGAGCTTTAAGCATTAACGATGAGTGGTCTGAGGTTTCGGATACAAAGCTTATGATGGGTTGTGTTATTGCACTTGATTCTTATGTAACCGCCAACCCCGAGGCAGTTGAAAAGTTTTTGGAGGAATATGAAAAATCGATTCAGTTTGCAAAGACATACGTTGATGAGGCTGCAAAGCATTGTGCAACCTATAAAATCACCGCTTCCGAAGCAATTGCAAAAAAAGCAATTCCTACTTGCAATCTCTGCTATGTAACGGGTGAGGATATGAAAACCAACGTTAACGGATATCTGAACGTTTTGTTCACCGCAAACGCAGAATCAATCGGAGGTGCAATGCCGCAAGATGATTTCTATTACAAAAAATAATTTAAAAACAATTACATTGAAAAGCGTAAGGGTGGTTTTGGTAACCGCCCTTTGGGTGCTTGTGTGGGACTTGGTATCAGTGTTCTTAGCCAAGAACAACGAGTTGATGTTTTTGTTGCTTCCGCGGCCCTATACCGTGTTTGAAAAATGGCTTGAAATTGCTTTTACGGGCGAATTCGTAAAATCGGTTTTATCGTCATTGTCAAGAATAATGAGCGGTTTTATTATCGGTCTTATGGTCGGTTTTTCTGCAGGAGTGTTAACCTATTCGATAAAGGCTGCCGATTGGTTTCTTTCACCGTTATTAAAAATGATACGAGCCGTTCCGGTTGTGGCAATTACCATATTGTTTTTTTCGCTTTTTAAAAGTGACACACTACCCATTGTAATTGTTGCATTAATGGTAATTCCGCTAATTTGGGCAACCGTGCATGACGGACTAAGCCGTGAAAATAAAGAGCTTTCAGAAATGGCAAAAATATACCGTCTGTCACCGAAAAAGCGGTTCTTTAACATAAAACTTCCGTCATTAATTCCATCGTTACTTACCGCATCGGTTAATGCGTTAGGTCTTGCTTGGAAATCTGGCATTGCCGCTGAGGTTATCAGTGAGCCTAATGTAGCGCTTGGTACCATTTTGATGGAAGGCAAGGGAATGATAGATTTCAGTACGGTTTATGCCGTAACACTGACCGTTGTGATTTTAAGTCTTGTAATTGAGATTTTGCTTAAAGGTCTTTGTCGAAAAATCGTCGGGAAGGGGAGTGACATAAATGCTTGAACTTAAAAATGTCACTTTTTCTTACGGCGAGCGTGAAATATTGCATAACTTTAATCTAAAGGTTGAAGATGGGCAATGTGTTTGTCTAAAGGGACATTCGGGTTGTGGAAAAACCACTGTATTAAGGCTTTTGCTTGGATTGGAAAAACCGACGGCAGGACAGATAGTGAGTCCTAAAAAGGTCAGTGTGGTTTTTCAAGAGGACCGGCTTGTTCCGTCGCTGTCCTTAAAGAAGAACGTTCTATTACCGTTGGAAAAAGAAAAACACGAATTTGCTTTAAGCCTTATAGTCGAGGCGGGATTAGGGAATGCCTTAAATAAACGTGTTTCGGAATTAAGCGGAGGTATGAAACGACGTGTTGCAATCATAAGGGCTGTAGCGTTCGATTCAGATGCGCTTATATTGGATGAGCCGTTTAACGGAATTGACGCCGACACTCGAGAGATAATGGCTAAAATAATAAAAAGGGAATTCATAAATAAGCATAAGCCTGTTTTAATGGTGTCACACATTCCGGCTGATGCTAAGGCTTTAAATGCTGTAATATTTGAAATGGATTAAACAAAAGATGCATCAACGTGCAGTTTGGCTCGTTGATGCATCTTTTTTCTGTTTTCTTCACTTAACGCAAATAATTAAATTTTAGAACTTGCGATTATCACACTATTAAAATTTAAGCAATCATTCGGTTCTTAAGGCTACGACAGGGTCTTTTTTGGCCGCAACACGTGACGGAACAAGACCGGCAATAAGTGTCAGACACATACTGATGGCTACTAAAATTATTGCTCCGCCCAACGGTAACGAGGCAAGCCCTTTTATGTCAGAAAAGTTTTCTATAATAAGGCTTATCGGAATATTTAAAAGAACGGTTACTAAAACGCCAAGTATTCCTGCAACAAAGCCAACAATTAGTGTTTCGGCGTTGAATACGCGACTGATGTCCTTTTTGGAGGCACCGATTGAGCGTAAAATGCCGATTTCCTTGGTGCGTTCAAGCACCGAAATATAGGTGATAAT
>JAZSCC010000144.1:0-9552 GCA_045602685.1 Acutalibacteraceae bacterium
GTAGTTAAGAAGAAAAAAATAATCGGAATTTTCTATATAGATAGTACAACTGTTTCAAAAATTTCAAGAGATTTTTTAAATCTCGCTGAAAAACAAAAGAAAATAATCAACGTATCTTTTGAATTACCTAAATCATTTATTATAGTTAAAGAAAATGAAAATAAAAAAATTTATATTTCCCAACTTTCTTCACAAACACTTGAAAAACGTTCAAAGTCAAAAAAAATATTCTATGATTAATAATTTCTTAAAAGGAGATTAAAATGAGCAACGAAAATAAGACACCAATTATTACTGAAAGTTATGATGAAAATTCCATACAGGTTTTAGAAGGACTTGAAGCAGTAAGAAAGCGTCCCGGTATGTATATCGGTTCAACAGGTGAAAGAGGTTTACACCACCTTGTATATGAAATTGTTGATAACTCAATTGATGAAGCCTTAGCCGGATATTGTGATAAAATTACAGTTGAAATTTTAGATGACGGTATTATTCGTGTTACCGATAACGGCCGAGGAATTCCGGTTGGTATAAATCCGCAAAAAGGTATTCCTACTGTAACGGTTGTATTTACAATTTTACATGCCGGCGGAAAATTCGGTGGCAGCGGATATAAGGTATCCGGCGGACTTCACGGTGTTGGTGCTTCGGTTGTTAATGCTTTATCTTCTTGGTTAGAGGTTGAGGTTAGAGACGGTAAAAATATTTATAAACAAAGATACGAAAAGGGAAATATTGTAACCGACCTTACCGTTATCGGTGACACTAATGAAACCGGCACAACGGTTACCTTTAAACCCGACCCGACTATTTTTACCGATACAACTACTTACGATTACGATACTTTAAAAACCAGACTTCGTGAGCAGTCTTTTCTTAATGCCGGTATCAGAGTTGAGCTTATTGATAAGCGTACTGATGTTTTTGAGCCGAAGAGTGATGAATTTTACTATGAGGGCGGCATTAAATCATACGTTGAATTTTTGTTAGAGCAAACTAAAAAAGATAAAATCAGTGATGTAATTTATCTTTCAACCACTGACGGTGACTCTACTGCTGAAATTGCTTTACTTTGGTCAACCTCATATGATACAAAAATTATGTCGTTTGCAAATACATTGCATACCATTGACGGCGGTACTCATGAACAAGGCTTCAGAATGAGTGTTGCTAACGTTATCAATAAATATGCTTTTGATTTTAAGAAGTTAAAAGAAGGCAATGCAAGACTTAAAGGTGAAGATATTTTAGAGGGTGTTGTTGCTGTTGTTTCGGTAAAATTGGCCGATGCACAGTTTGAAAGCCAAACTAAAGCAAAGTTGGGTAACACCTCTATAGGTAAATTGGTTCGTGACTTGGTAAACGATAAACTTTACCTCTATTTAGAAGAGCATCCCGCAGAGGCAAAGGTTATTGTAGATAAAACAATTGCCGCATCCAACGCCCGTGAGGCTGCACAAAAAGCCCGCGATGCTTCCCGTAATAAATCGGGTATCGGCGGCAAAACCAGAATGCCTGAAAAATTAAAGGACTGCATTTCTGATGACTATACCAAAACCGAAATCTTTATAGTTGAGGGTGATTCGGCCGGGGGTTCCGCAGTTGAAGGCAGAAACTCTACTTATCAGGCAATATTACCTCTTTGGGGTAAAATGCTTAACGTTGAAAAAGCCCGTGAAGATAAAGTTTACGGTAACGATAAACTTACCCCTGTTATTGTGGCTTTAGGTACAGGAATTGGCGAAAATTTTGATATAAATAAGCTTCGTTATGACAAAATTGTCATTATGGCCGATGCCGACGTTGACGGAAGTCATATCAGAACCTTACTTTTGACCTTTTTCTTCCGTTATATGCCTGAGCTTATTGAAACAGGACATATTTATTTGGCACAACCGCCGTTGTTCCGTGTTTCTAAAGGCAAACAGCATTTTGATGCATTTACCGAGGAAGAAAGGGATATGTATAAAGAACAATTAGGCGGTAATAACGTTGATATTCAGCGTTATAAAGGTCTTGGTGAAATGAACCCTGACCAGCTTTGGGAAACCACTCTTGACCCTGAAAGGCGCACCTTCTTACAGGTAACCATGGCAGATGCAGAATTGGCCGACCAAACCTTTGATATGCTTATGGGCGATGAGGTAGAGCCGAGAAAAATCTTTATTGAAGAAAATGCAGTCTTTGCGACTGATTTAGACATTTAAGGAAAGGAGAAATCATAATGGCTAAACAAGAAAAAGTATTTTGGCCCGAAAGTCAGGATACTAACATAAAACCGGTTGAAATTGTTGATGAAGTCAAGTCGAGTATGTTACAGTATGGTATGTCTGTGCTTGTAGGACGAGCTTTACCGGATGTTCGTGACGGTTTGAAGCCTGTTCACCGCAGAATACTTTATACCATGTACGATTTAGGGCTGACTCCCGAAAAAGCATACAAGAAATGCGCTACCACTGTCGGTGCTGTGTTGGGTAGTTATCATCCCCACGGTGACGCAAGTGTTTATGATGCAATGGTACGTATGGCACAGGATTTCTCCTTAAGATATCCTTTAGTAGACGGACACGGTAACTTTGGTAATATTGACGGTTATCCTCCTGCTGCATACCGTTATACCGAGGCTAAAATGAACCGTTTGTCACTGCAAATGCTTGACGATATTGAAAAAGATACGGTTGATTTTGTACCTAACTTTGATGATTCAAAAAAGGAACCCGCTGTTTTACCGGTTCGTTTTCCGCAGTTGCTTGTCAACGGCTCAAGCGGTATCGCTTTTGGTATGGCAACAGAAATTCCTCCTCACAATTTAGGTGAAGTTATTGATGCTATGTGTTGTCTTATTGACAATCCTCAGGCTGATTTACCTGAACTTTGTGAGTATATTAAAGGTCCTGACTTCCCAACGGGCGGAATTGTTATGGGAAGAAGCGGAATTCGTGCTGCTTATGCTACCGGTAAGGGTAGAATAATTGTGCGCGGTAAGACCGAAATAGAGGAATTGGATAATGGAAAATTCCGTATTGTTATTTCGGAAATTCCTTATAAAGTAAGAAAAGAAGCGTTAGTAAAGAAAATTTACGACCTTGCTGCCGAAAAGAGAATTGAAGGTATAGATGATGTTGTTGACTATTCATCTAAGCGAGACGGCGGTATCAGGATTGTTGTTGACGTTAAGCGTGACGCTAATCCGCAGGTTGTTTTAAACAAAATTTTCTCCTATACCGAATTGCAGACCACGTTCGGTGCCAATTTGATTGCTATTGTCAACGGTAAGCCTCAGGTTTTAACACTTAAAGAGATGTTGCAGAACAATATCGACTTCCAGTGTGAAATTGTTGAGCGTAAAACCCGTTATGATATGAAGAAAGCGCAGGAGCGCGCTCATATTCTGGAGGCGCTTAAAAAAGCGCTCGACTTTATTGACGAGGTTATTGCAATTATCCGCAGCAGCGCCGACGTTAATACTGCCAAGGAAAATTTGTGTGCACGTTTCGATTTCGATGATATTCAGGCTACCGCAATCGTTCAGATGCAGTTAGGTAAGCTTGCCAATTTGGAAAAACAGAAGATTTTGGATGAATTGGATGAAAAGTTGGCATTCATCAAGGAATGTATGGAGATTTTAGGCTCAAAGTCTCGAATTTTGGATATTGTCAAGACACAAAGCCTTAATTTGCGTGACAAGTTTGCAGATGAGCGCCGCACCGAAATCAGTGACGTTGCGGGAGAGGTTGACATTGAAGACCTCATTCCCAATGAGGAATGTATCTTAACTAAGACTGTTGAAGGTTACATTAAGCGTTTGCCGAGTGACACATATTCAACTCAGCACCGCGGCGGTAAGGGTATTACCGGTATGACGACTCGAGAGGGCGATATTGTTGAGAATATGTTCACTTGCTCATCGCACGATTATGTGTTGCTGTTCAGTAACTTAGGACGTTTGTATAGAATTAAGGCTTACGAAATCCCCGAAGGCAGCCGTACTGCGAAGGGAATGAACTTAATTAACATTCTGCCGCTTATGTCGGGTGAAAAAATCATCAACATTTTACCGCTTGACAATAAGATTGACCTTGATAATCCGTTCTACGTATGTATGATTACCAAAAAAGGTACTATAAAGCGTACCTCGATTGAGGCATTTAAAAACGTTCGTAAGACGGGTATCATTGCAATTAATATTGACGAAAACGACGAGCTGGCTTATGTTTGCCGTACTACCGGCGATGAGGAGTTGATGGTTGCTACCAAAAAAGGCTTCTCGATTAGGTTTAATGAGTCGCAAGCGCGTGAAATGGGACGTACCGCCCGCGGTGTAAGAGCAATAAGGCTTCGTGAGGGCGATGAGGTTATCGGTATGCTTGTATGCAAGGAAGGTAAGGAAATTCTTACCGTTACCGAAACCGGTTACGGCCGAATTTCAAGCTTTGATGATTACCGTACACAAACTCGAGGTGGTAAAGGTCTCACAAACTATCGAAGTGCAAAATATGGCGATGTTGCGGAAATTGTCGCAGTTGATAATAATGATGATATTATAATGATTACTTCCAGCGGCATAATAATTCGTGTGCCGGTTGAGGAAATCAGCCGTTTTGCCCGTCCTGCAAAGGGTGTAAGAGTAATGCGGGTAAGAACAGAGCAGGGCGAAAAGATTTTGTCTATTGCCACTGCTACCCACGACAGCGACGAGGTTACCGACCACCCCGAAGCCGCAGAGGCTGATGCCGGAGATGTCGGTGCACCTGATGAGGTTGAGGATACCGATACCGAAATCGAAGAAACCACAGAAGAATAATTGAAAAACCCGCAGTGAAAACTGCGGGTTTTACTTTTAGTATTAGTTTTTATTTTTCGTTTAAATTCTCTAATGCAACACGAACGGCCTCTACAACGAAAGCGGTAAAATTACAATCTTTACCTTTTATTGCGTTTTCAACATCAGCAATAACATCGTTAGGGAAACGAATGGTTTTGCTGGTTGTTGCAGGAATTTTAGGTATCTTAAATTCTTTCATATAATCACCCCGTAATACGTTTGTATATATTGTATTACGTGATTTGTAATAAATATGCACTACAAATGTCTTGCAATTCCAAAAAACAAGTGTTATAATATAAATATAAAACAGGCGACAGTTAGCCACCTGTTAAAGTACATCTAATTTTGTTTTAATTCATCCAAATTAACACAGAAATTTTCCATATCAACGTGGGTTTCATCTAAAAATACAATCCCATCATTTTTGAGGAGTTGTACCTGCACGTTTTCTCCGCCAAAAACGAAGGCGGGTGATACTCTGCCCTCGCGGTTGACAACACGGTAGCAGGGAATAGCTGTGGGGTCGGGGTTGCAATGTAAGGCATACCCAACAACCCTTGCCCAGCGAGGATTACCGGCAACAAGTGCCACCTGGCCGTAGGTAGCAACCTTTCCTTTTGGAATCCTTTTTACAACCGCATATATTTTTTTAAAAACTTCTCGGCTTTCTTTCATTAAACCTCGGGCACCTCTGGATAATTACCGTCAATTATGTTTTCCAGGTCAACGCCGTTTTCCTCTTTTGCTGTTGAGAATACAATCTGTGTTTGGGTGCTTCCGAAGGTCTGCAACTGACCTATGAAAACATCCAAAGCCTCTGTGCTTTGGAAAGCAACCTTAATCAGCATCGAATAATGTCCCGTAACACAGTTACACTCTAAAACGTTCGGATGTTTTTTGATAAAGGGATAAAAAACCGCCTTTTGTGCCGGCTGGACCTCTAAATTTATAAAAGCGGTAATAGGATAGCCTAATAATTTATGGTCAACCTTAACACTGTATCCACTGATAATCCCGCTTTTTTCGAGGCGTTCAAGACGTGCGGCGGTGGCGGGCGATGACAAAAACACCTTTTCTGCTAATTGCTTTAACGGCATACGGGCGTTTTCCTGCAAAAGTGTAATCAAACGGTAATCAATTTTATCCATAGTATTCCCCTTCTTGAAAAATATATTACTTTGTGATATACTGAATGTAACGTTTTTATACTTAAAAGTATAAATTACAGCCCTAATTTTGTCAACTGTTCATTTAACAAAACACATAAAACCAAAAGTTTAACTTAATTTTATAAATCGGTGATATAATGATTAACATTGAAAACGCCTGTTGCTTTACAGGCTATAGACCTGAAAAGTTTGGGTTCCCTCTTTCTGTTGAGGATAAAAGGTACTGCACACTTGTCCGCAGACTGTATACGGCAATTGCAGATATGCTTGAAAAAGGTTGTACTGTGTTTTACACCGGAATGGCGATGGGATTTGACCTTTTAGCAGCTGAGCACGTTTTAACCTTACGCTTGGCAAGAAAAGATATAAAACTTATTGCCGTCGTTCCGTTTAAAGGGCAGGAAAACGGTTGGCCAAAAGAGTGGCAGTCCCGATATTACGAGGTTCTAAATGAATGTGATGAGGTTATTACTCTCAACGACAGTTATCAGCGTTGGGTGTATGCAAACCGTAATCGCTATATGGTCGACCGAAGCCGTTATGTAATAACCTATTTTGACGGCAAGGACGGGGGCACGAAAAGCACCGTAGTTTATGCTTTAAAAAACAGTCGTGAGGTGTTGAATATTTTTGAAACCGACCCTGTAGGCGAGAAAAATGCTCGTTTTAAAGCACGTTTAATACTGATTCCGCCTGAGGAAGAATAAAAAAGCAATCGCATTGCGATTGCTTTTAATTTTTGTAAAAATGAATTACCTGTTGTTGATAATTTTGGTCAACTCAATCGGGTCAACAATTTTGCCATCCTTATACACACGCATATTGCCCGAAGCAATTTCATCAATAAGGATAACTTCACCATTGTTGTAGCCAAACTCGAACTTAACATCCCAAAGGTCAAGACCAAGAGTTTTAAGGTCATCAGCTACGATTTTGGTGATTTTCAACGTCTGTTCTTTCATAGATTGGAACATTTCAGGTGTCATAACGCCTAAGGCTGCCAAGCCTTCGCCGGTTACAAGCGGGTCACCCTTTTCGTCGTTCTTAAAGGTGCACTCAACATAACCACCGGGGAGAACAGTGCCGTCCTTAATATATTCACCGTAACGGCGGATAAAACTGCCGGTCGCAACAAGTCGGCAAATAACTTCAAGACCGTTACCGCCCTGAGCCTTACCAAAGCACTCTGCAGGAAGCACCTCCATAGTTGCATTCTCAACATCAGCACTTACATAGTGGGTCTTAATGCCGGCTTTTTTGAGCAACTCAAAATAGTAAACCGAGGTCTGTAAATTAGCCTTGCCGATGCCGTCGATTGTAAGACCTACTGCGTTTTCGCCCGGGTCAAATACACCGTCTTTACCGGTGCAATCGTCTTTAAACTTTAACAGCACGTTGCCGTTTTCAAGTTCATAAACATCTTTGGTTTTTCCTTCATAAAGTTTTTTCATAAATACTCCCCTTTATTGTATATATAAAAACCGCCGCGGCATCACTGTAATTGTAACACCAAAATTAAAATTTTTGTGTTGCGGCAAGGTTTTTTTATTCTTCAGGTGTCTCGTTTTTCTTGCAACCCTTACAGCCGAGCAGAACATTGACTTCGTCTCGGTGAACTGTGATAGGCAACCCGTCGGAGTTGTCTAACTGAACCTTTAATTTACCGGTCAACAGGCTTACATCAACAACAGTGCCCTTACCCTCGGGCGTGTCGACGTAACTGCCGTTGCGCGGTGTGATTTTATCCAGATGCTCATAAGCATTCTGTTCATATTTCAAACAGCACATCAATCTTCCGCAGGTGCCGGAGATTTTGGTCGGATTCAGGGAAAGTCCTTGCTCTTTCGCCATTTTAATTGAGACCGGCTGAAAATCGCTTAAAAACTGCGAGCAACAAAAAGGCTGACCGCAAATGCCGAGACCACCCATCATTTTGGCTTCATCCCGGACACCGATTTGACGGAGCTCAATTCTTGTATGAAATTGGCTGGCTAAATCTTTAACGAGCTCACGAAAATCCACACGTCCGTCGGCAGTAAAGAAAAAGAGGATTTTAGTCGCGTCGAAGGTTACTTCAACGTCAACCAACTTCATTTCCAATCCGCGTTCGGTAATTTTTCTTTCGCAGAACTCAAAAGCCTCTCGTTCTTTTTCTCGGTTTTCACGCATCTTTTTAAGGTCGTCCTCATTAGCGGGACGGACCACTTCTTTAAGCTGCCCGACGATACTCGAATCGGGCACATTATGGTTTTCGCTGGCAACCTCACCACATTCGGTTCCGCGGGAGGTGGTAACTATAACATATGAGCCGACCGAATATTTTTGTCCGGCGGGACTGAAAGAATATATTCTTCCGTCGGAACGGAATTTTACGCCTATAACTTCAACCATTTATCTACTCCTTATATATAATGGAAAAAAACTCCCACAACACAATATTTTATCACAAAAAAAGAGAAATTTCAACATTTATATATTTTACAATTCTGCAAAAATTTGGGCACACATATAAGTAGAAATGAGTGAAATTGACAACGGCTTCCCAAGATGGCGACGGAATTCAATTTCACAGTTTTCGGATATATTTAAAAGCCGAGCAGCAAGCAGAGGCTTAAGCTCGCTTTGTCCCAACGCCGAAAGTTTAAGTTCGTTTTGAGCCAAAAGGCGTAATTCGCTTAAAAATGCAGTGAAAACACCACGGTCTTTTTCAATTTCGTGAAGTGTTTTAAGTGCTTTAATGCGGTCATTTAGTTTTATTGCATTAAGAAAATCTTTTGCAGTTTGAACCGACTTTGAGGACTCTCCTAACAGAATTTCAAGTGCTTTACCAATATTTCCGTGTGAAGATTCCAAGGCCTCAATAATGTTTTGGTCTGATGCTTCGGTTTTCTTTTTGATATAGCCGACAGCATCATTTGTCTCAGGGTTTGAAACGGTAAGCGTAACACAACGGGAACGTACAGTCGGTAAAAGGGAGCAAGTGTTTTGGCAAATAAGAATAAACACCATAAACTCGGGTGGTTCTTCTAATACCTTTAAAAATGCATTTTGAGCAGGCTCATTCATTTTATCGCAATCCGAGAGAATGTTGATTTTACGCTTTGCTTCAATCGGCATTATGTAGGCGTTATCGCGAATTTCACGTATTGTGTCAATTTTAAATGTTGCACCATCAGGCGTGTAGGACAGCACATCACAGTGACCGTTTTTTTGAATCAGCTCACAAGTTCGACATTTTCCGCAAGGCTTCAAAGTACCGTCGGATTCGCAAAGGGCTGCAGCGGTTATTATTTGGGCCAGGGTATGACGGCCCGAGCCCTCCTCGCCTTCAATTATAAAGGCGTGCGGAAAGCGGCCGCTTGATATTATGCTTCTTAAAGTGTTTTTAATTTCGAGGTTGCCTAAAAGGGAGTTAAGCATATTATTCCTCCGAAAGATTAAGTTTCGTTGAAAAAAGCACTTCATTTGAAGTGCTTTTTTTGGTGGAGACGGTGGGGATTGAACCCATGACCTTACGGATGCGAACCGTACGCTCTCCCAGCTGAGCTACGCCCC
>JAZSCC010000145.1:0-2330 GCA_045602685.1 Acutalibacteraceae bacterium
TAAGTGGATCGGCAAGGATATGACCAGCACCGAGACTCAGGAATTCACCAAGAACGTGCTTAACCATATGCGTGAGCGTTTGTCTGACTATCAGGTGGAATACGGTGACCTTTATAACCTTGAAGCAACACCGGCAGAGTCTACGGCATACCGTCTTGCAAAGCATGACTTAAAGCATTATCCGGATATTATTACTGCCGGAGAAAAGGACGGTACCCCGTATTATACCAACTCATCACACCTTCCCGTTGGTTACACAGAGGATATTTTCTCAGCTCTTGATGTTCAGGATGAGTTGCAGACACTTTACACTTCCGGAACAGTTTTCCACGCCTTCTTGGGCGAGAAGCTTCCGGATTGGAAGGCTGCAGCCAACCTTGTTAAGAAGATTGCAGAAAACTATAAACTCCCTTATTACACACTTTCTCCAACATATTCCATTTGTAAGGACCATGGATATTTACAAGGTGAGCAGTTCACCTGTCCTGTTTGCGGCGGTGATACCGAGGTTTACAGCCGTATTACCGGTTACTACCGTCCTGTACAGAACTGGAACGACGGTAAAACTCAGGAATATAAGGAAAGAAAGGTATATGATATCGAGAATTCTACCCTAAAGGCAAAAACTGCTGAGTGTGAGTGTTGTAAAGCAACTTCCGAAGAGGTAGAAATTGCTGACGGATACTATGTTTTCACTACCGCAACCTGTCCTAACTGTAAGATAGCATGCTCGTTGCTCGATAAGGCCGGAATTCTTTATACCAAGCTTTTAGCTAACGAGAACAAAGAACTTGCAACCAGTCTTGAGATTAAGCAGGCACCTACTCTTGTTGTAGTTGAGGGTGGCAACGTTGCCAAGTACGCCGGAGTTTCGGATATCAAGAAGTTCTTAAAGGCATAATCGTATATTTATAAATTTAAAGGCTGTGGCTAAATGGCCACAGCCTTTTTTCAAGAAAGGATTTATGATAATGGTATATGATATAATTGTTATTGGCGGCGGTCCTGCAGGTCTTACCGCTGCAGTTTATGCAAGAAGAGCCAATAAAAGCGTACTTGTTATGGAAAAGGGCTCCTTTGGCGGACAAATCACGTCTTCACCTAAGGTTGAAAATATTCCGGGATTTTTAAGTGTTTCAGGCAATGAGTTTGCTGAAAAACTTTTAGAGCAGGCAATAGAATTGGGCGCAGAGGTCGAATGTATCGAGGTGCTGTCGGTCGAAAACGGCGAAACAAAGAAAATTATAACTGATGAGGGTGAATTCTTTGCAAAGGCCGTTATCATAGCAACCGGTACAAAGCATCGCCTTTTGGGTGTCGACAGAGAAGAAGATTTTATCGGCAACGGCATTTCGTTCTGTGCCGTTTGTGACGGTGCATTTTATAATGGAAAAACGGTTGCCGTCATCGGCGGTGGAAATTCGGCGTTGCAGGAAGCAATTCTATTGTCTAAGGGTTGCGAAAAGGTTTACCTTGTTCAAAATCTTGACTTTTTCACCGGTGAGGAAAAACTTATAGAGGAAATGAAGTCAACCGAGAACATTATTCCCATTACCGGCGCTGTCGTTGCTGAACTGCTAGGTGATAATGAGCTGTGCGGCATCAAAATTCAAAAAGCCGATGGTTTTGAAGAATTGACAGTTGACGGAATGTTTACTGCTATCGGACTTATTCCGCAGAATGAAATTTTCTCGTCATTGGTTGAATTAAACGCCTATGGTTACGTTGATGCCGATGAGGGTTGTTTAACCTCAGCTAAAGGAATTTTTGTTGCAGGAGACTGCCGTTCAAAGCGTATCCGGCAGGTTGCAACTGCCGCAAGTGACGGTGCCGTTGCAGCTCTTGCCGCTTGTGATTATTTAAAATAACAAAAACCACACCGTTGAAAAAATTATGTGTTTTGTTTAAACACCGTTTGTGCAATTCTTACAGTGTCCATTGCATCGTGACCGTAAAAGTCGGCACCGATTTTATCAGCATAAGCTTGAGTTAAAACTGCACCGCCAACAACTACCTTTATGTCAGGGTAGGTTTTGTGGAGCAGTTTTACTGTTTCCTCCATTGCGGGAACAGTAGTGGTCATTAAGGCCGACAGACCTACCAATTTACAGTCTTTTGCTGCTTCTACAATAACTTCGGGCGAGACGTCACGGCCTAAATCAATTACATAAAATCCGTAATTTTCAAGTAATGTACGGACAATGTTTTTACCTATATCGTGAATATCTCCTTTAACGGTGGCAATTACGATTTTTTTACTTAAATCAGCCGAGGAGGGAAGCTTTTCCTTTATGACACCGAAAGCTTCTGCGGCGGCTTCGGCTGATATG
>JAZSCC010000146.1:0-2637 GCA_045602685.1 Acutalibacteraceae bacterium
CTTTCCTAAGACCGCTTGGCCTCCGACTTCCTCTTCAACGCGACGCTTGATTTCCTCCTTCGGAGTCTTACGAAGCTTAAGACCGAAAGCCATATTATCATATACAGTCATATGAGGATACAGGGCGTAGTTCTGGAAAACCATTGCGATATCTCTGTCCTTAGGTGCGACGTCATTAACAAGACGGTCGCCTATGTAGAGCTCGCCTCCGCTGATTTCTTCAAGTCCGGCAACCATACGAAGAGTGGTGGATTTACCGCAACCTGAAGGACCAACAAGAATAATAAACTCTTTATCCTTAATTTCAAGGTTTAAGTCCTGAACGGCGAGAACGCCGCCGGGATACTTTTTGCAAATATTACGTAATGAAAGACTTGCCATTGTTTTTCCTCCTATGAAGTGGGTTTTATTTTCAAACATATTATAGCAGATTGATTATCATAATTCTATACCCTAAATATCCAAAGTTTGGACTTATATTTTATATGAAATGACAAAATGTATTGAACATTTGTAAAAAAATACATAATTTGTAGGATTAATTGTTAATTTTTTTAGTTATTTAAATACAAGAGCCAAATCTTCATTGGTTAATTCTATACAGTCGCCTGCTGAAAGGTTGGTATTTAGATACAATTGTCCAATTCTTATTCTTTTTAAGGTTTCAACGCCTATATCAACCGTGCCGAGCATACGTTTTATCTCGTGATATTTCCCCTCAGTAATGACCATTGAAATTGTTTTGCGGTCATCTAAAACCTTTACCTTTGCCGGCCGGCAAGCTGTTCCGTCAGCCAAAGTTATACCACTCTGCAGTTTTTCAATATCACTATCGGCTATAGGCTTGTCCAAACCTACGATATATTCCTTTTCAATATAACTTTTTGGCGATATAACCTTATGACCGAAATCACCGTCGTCAGTAACAATTAAAAGTCCTGTAGTATTCTTGTCCAAACGGCCGACAGGAAATAATCCGTCTCTGAAAAAACGCTCCTTTACCAAATCGACAACCGTTACTCGTGATTTATCATCAGAAGCCGAAAGCACGCCCTCAGGCTTGTTTATCATAACATATATAAACTTCTTATATGTAATTTTTTTACCATCAAGTAATACTGTGTCTTTATCGGTATTAACTTTAAACCCTATGTCAATAACCGTTGTGTCATTAACCGATACCCTGCCCCTTAGAATCATACCGCGTGCGGTTTTCCGCGATTCACCGGTGGCAACGGCTACCACCTTATCAAGCCTTTCCAAGCGTTTATTTCACCTCATTTTAAAGCAACAATAAATCCATCGGCACTTACGCTATATATATCTGCACCAACTATCTCTTTTTCATACACCAAAATCTCAGCATACACACCGCTGTCAAATTCAGGATAATTTTTAACCTCTGCAGTATATCTGGTTAAGGTTTTCCCTTTAAAATCCGATAAATCAAAGCCCTGAGACTGCTGAATTTTATTGTATGAATAATAAACATCTCCAAATTCAAACGGAACAGTAATTTCATCAACCGAGATTTCCCCTGTTTTAATATCGAAACTGTTTAAATATTTAATAACATCATCACTATCTGAGCAGTAAAAAACATCTTTCTTTGGTTTGCTTTCTTTCTTAAAGCCAACACTTACGGCCACTAAAACAACTGATATTAAAACCAAAGCCAAAAACACTGCCCGCTTTTGTGTAATCTTCAAACTTAAGCAAAACATATTATCACCATTTGATAATATGTAAAACAGTCGGAAATTATTTCACAATTATACAAACTGCATGCGCCGAAGCTCCCAATCCCTCTCCGGTAAAGCCCAAATGCTCCTCAGTTGTAGCCTTTACATTTATTCTGTCAACCATAACATCACAGTCATCGGCAATATTTTTAACCATTTGCGGTATAAATGAGGCTAATTTAGGTTTTTGCATTATAACCGTAGCATCAATATTTGATACAGTATAGCCGTTTTGTTTTAAAAGTTCCACAACCCGACGAAGCAAAATGCGACTGTCAATATCTTTATATTCACCGTCAGTATCGGGAAAATGGCGGCCTATATCACCTAACCCGGAAGCACCAAGCAAAGCATCACTTATTGCGTGAAGCAATACATCAGCATCCGAATGCCCAAGTAAACCCTTTTCGTAAGGAATTGTAACTCCACCTAAAATAAGACTTCTGCCTTCGGTTAATCTATGAACGTCGTATCCGTGGCCAATTCTAATATCCATCAAATATCCTCCGCAAACAATTCAGCAATTTTTAAATCTTCTGCTGTAGTAATTTTAATATTTTTATAATCTCCCTCGACAATATACACCGGATAACCCGACGACTCTACTATAGAACAATCATCCGTAAAATCCTCAAGACTATCTGCATTTTTCTCAACGGCAGAGCAATACAGATTATAGTTAAAGCCCTGAGGAGTCTGTACAGCAGAAAGGGTTTGTCGGTCTGGCGTTGACAACACTAAACCGTCAGACCTTATTACCTTTACTGTGTCTTTAAGACTAACGGCACAGGTGACGGCCGAATTCATCTTAGCACCGTCTATCACCCTTAAAATGCAGTTTTCAGTAACAAAAGGACGGGCACCGTCATGAATTAATACAATATCAGTATCATCC
>JAZSCC010000147.1:0-2400 GCA_045602685.1 Acutalibacteraceae bacterium
TCCAAAGTTAATGCCCGGGGCTTAATTTTACAGTCAATTTTTAATTTTGCAAACGCCACTTCAACGCTATTGGCGTAACAATTAACAGCCTTCCTGAAATTATCTATTTCATCTTCCAATAATGTCAGGCCGGCGGCAAGTTCGTGTCCGCCAAACTTCACAAGAGTATCAGCTGAAGCAGTTAAGGCATCAAAAAGCGAAAAACCTTCAATGCTTCTGCCTGAGCCAACCCAATGTTCACCTGAGTTACTGATAACAATACACGGCTTGTTGTAGCGTTCGGTAAGTTTTGATGCAACAATACCGATAACGCCAACGTGCCAACCGTAGCCATCGACAACAATAACCCTGTTTCTATGATATTGATTCTGTTCAATAATTCTTACAGCCGAGTCAAAAATATCCTGCTCGGTAGATTGACGCTCACCATTTAATCTGTCAAGGATACCTGCATAGTAAAGCGCATCCTCATAATTATCAGTCATCAAGAGTTTTACTGCAATATCGGCATTAGCCATACGTCCTGCCGCATTAATTCTAGGGCATAAAGTAAACGCCGCATTCCCTGCAGTAACATATTTTATTGAAGCAGATTCAATTAATGCCCTAATTCCCATATTACCTCTACGGTTGATTAAACGCAAACCCTCGTTAACGATAATACGGTTTTCACTCTTTAAAGGTACAATATCGGCTATAGTTCCTAAAGCAACTAAGTCAGCGTACTCATAAATCATTTCCTCGCACGGTCTGCCCTCTAAAGCGCAAACGAGTTTAAAGGCAACGCCAACACCGGCAAGTTTATTGAATATCCAATCACATTCCCCGTCTATATGTGGGTCAACCACTGCAACTGCATTAGGCATTTCACCCTGAAGTAAATGGTGGTCGGTCACAACGACATCAACGCCCAATCGGCAAGCAAAATCAACCTCTTTAACTGCATTTATCCCGTTGTCAACAGTTATAATAAGGGTAACCCCGTCTTCTGCTGCCTTTTCAATTGCAGGAATTGAAATACCATAACCATCATTCGCACGGTCGGGCACAAAGAACGATACATCGGCTCCACGTCTTTTAAGGTAGGTTGTGAGTAAAGCCGTTGAGGTAACACCGTCACAATCATAGTCCCCGAAAACCAGTATTTTTTCTTTTTCCTCAAGTGCTATATTTATGCGTTCTACCGCTTCACTGATACCGCTGTATTCATAAGGGTCACAAAATTCCGGCTCTTTTTCAAAAAACTGTTCTATCTCATAAGGGTCGGTCATTCCGCGTGAGCAGGCAATAAGAACTACCAATGGGTCAAGACCGCAATCATCAGCAATTTCTGAGACCATTTGCTTATTAACGTCAGAAAAAACCCATCTTTTATAGTTCACAACCTGTCACCTCTTTTCAAACACTTTCCCAAATTAAACTATTAATTTATTTTACCACTAAAACACTGTATTTTCAAGTGATTACAGCAAATAATATGATAAATTATAAGTATTTTTAAAAGAAAGGTTAAATAATGCGAAACACTATCTATTATTACGGATTTTTATTTGTTTGGGGCGGTTTCGGTTACTGCTTTTTAGAACTCTTGTGGCGAAGTTATACCGACTTTTCAATGGGAATTGCAGGCGGAATATCATTTTGTCTTTTAGCGCTAATCCAAAAACACTTTAAAAGTTTAAAATTTATATACCGCTGTATTTTAGGAGGGTTAAGTATTACGGCAGTCGAATTACTGTTCGGTGTTATATTCAATCTCTACTTAAAGCGTGCAGTTTGGGACTACAGTCAAATGCCGTTTAATATCTTAGGGCAGGTTTGCCTTGCATTTACTGTTATGTGGTGTGTTTTGTCGGCTCCAATGCTGATTATTGCCGACATTTTAAGGCAAAAATTCAACCGACGCGAATCCGTGTCTTAACGGAAACCGCCTCGGTTTTTCATTTGCCTAATTTTGATAGGTTATCCGTTCATTTTTCTCAAGCGGAAAACACTCAAGCGTGTTACTATCTAAATCGCATTTATTAATATCCACCGCCGTTATACTTCGGTTTGTGTAAGTTGTATAATAGTAAATACCCTTTGTTGCATTACAACACGAGGTATAAATTGTAGTGTTATATAAACCGTTACCGAGGTCGCAAGCTCCCTTGACCTGTTCGACAGTACCTAAAATATGGAAAAACTGACCGACACTCTCCTCCTCGCTATCCCCCGACACCGAGTTGCACTTATTAAACGCCACCCGAATAAAACGTGACGTAGAAGTAAGGTCGCCCGGCAAACCAACTGCACCTAAACCCTTACTATAACGCTCTAATTTAATCTTGTTTGAAAAATTGTTCTGTGGCTCTTTTGGTGTTAGGTGCATAAAATCGCTGAGGCGTTGCAGGTGCATCG
>JAZSCC010000148.1:0-5548 GCA_045602685.1 Acutalibacteraceae bacterium
CCCTTCATCTCATACTCGGAGAACTTCCAACCAGGTGACTGATCACTGATATCAAGACCTGCTTTGAATTTAGTTTTCAAACGCTCATAAACTTCAGTAGCCTTGTCAATAACGCCTTCTTTGTGTTGTGCAATCGGAATAACCATAACCTGCTTGGGTGCTACTGCAGGCGGTAAAATAAGACCGCTGTCATCACCGTGTGTCATAATAACAGCACCGATTAAACGGGTTGTCATACCCCAAGAGGTCTGATGAGGTGTTGCAAGCTTGTTTTCCTTGTCGGCATAAGTTATACCGAAAGCCTTGGCAAAGCCGTCACCGAAATAATGAGATGTACCGCTTTGAAGTGCCTTACCGTCATGCATTAAAGCTTCTATTGTATACGTTTCAACCGCACCTGCAAAACGTTCCTTCTCGGTCTTAACACCCTTTACAACCGGAATACAAAGATACTTTTCGCAAAATTCTGCATAAACATTAAGCATCTTTACTGTCTCTTCTTTTGCCTCCTCGGCTGTAGCGTGGATAGTATGGCCCTCCTGCCACAAGAACTCTCTGGAACGCAAGAAAGGACGGGTGGTCTTCTCCCAACGGACTACAGACACCCACTGATTGTAAAGCTTAGGTAAATCACGCCAAGAGTGAATAATATTTTTATAATGGTCGCAGAATAAGGTCTCAGAGGTCGGTCTTACGCAAAGACGCTCCTCCAACTTCTCGCTTCCGCCATGAGTTACCCAGGCAACCTCCGGTGCAAAACCCTCAACGTGGTCCTTTTCTTTCTGTAAAAGGCTTTCCGGAATAAACATCGGCATACATACATTCTCATGTCCGGTTTCTTTGAACATACCGTCCAAAATACGCTGAATATTCTCCCATATAGCATAACCGTAAGGACGGATAACCATACATCCTTTAACACTGGTATAATCAATAAGTTCCGACTTGATACATACGTCAGTATACCATTGAGCAAAATCGTCCTCCATTGAGGTAATTTCTTTAACTAATTTTTCTTTTGCCACTTCTATTCACCATTTTCAATATAATTATATACACAAAGGTATTATACTTTATAAACTCAGAAAATTCAATAGATAAAAACAGATATTTTGCAACATAGCCAAAATATAACACTCTCTATATAGCAAGACAGCACGGTGAAAAAATCACCGTGCTACTAAAAAGCATTAAAAATTATTTTGCACTTTCAATATAGTTAACAACGTCACCGACTGTTTTAATAGACTCAACTTTGTCATCAGGGACTTCGACTTCAAATTCATCCTCAATCGACATAATAATATCGACAACATCCAAACTGTCGGCTCCCAAATCTTCGGCAATGTTGGTCTCCATAGTAATTTCATCTTCCGAAACATCTAATTGCTGTGCAAGAATTGCCTTGATTTTTTCAAAAATCATTTTAAATTCCTCCTAAAATAAAACAAAAATATAGACTATTTTTTTAAACCGTGATATAATTCTATATCGGCTTTAGATTTTTAAGCATAACAAAACTTAAATCTCTTTATGCTTAATAATATGTTGTCAAAGTCGATTTGTCAAGAAATTTTTAAAATTTACTTTCGAGGTCATACTTTATGAAACAAAAATTTGCAGTTATTGGCCACCCAATAGGACACACGATGTCTCCCTTTATACATAGCCGACTGTTCGAACTGTCAGAAAGGGATTTTGAGTATTTTGTTTTTGATATTCACCCGAATAAGTTAAACCAGGAATTTTATCAAACTTTAAAAAATCTTGACGGTTTTAATGTTACCATACCGCATAAAGAATCTGTTTTGCCTTTGATTGATGTAATAGACGGTTCGGCATTAAAATACAGTGCCGTAAACTGTGTTTTGTGTAAAAACGGTAAAACCTACGGGTACAGCACCGATGCTTTCGGATTTTTAAAAGCGTTAGAAACTGCAGGTGTTACACTTAATGGTCGCGTTTTGGTTTTGGGTTCCGGCGGTGCCGCAAGGACATTGGCCAGAGAAGCCGCCGATTCCGGCTGCAGTATAACCATCGCCGGCAGAACAACAGATATGCCAAAAGCCGAACTTTTACGAAAATGGCTATGTGATAACGGTGCAAAGGCCGAAACCTGCTTGTTTGACCAAATTAAAGGTCACTTCGACCTTTGTATAAATGCCACACCGGTCGGTATGTACCCAAATATTAATGAAGCAGTTATAACTAACCGTCAACTTGAATGTTGTTCTGCTCTTTTCGATGCGGTTTACAACCCACAAAAGACTAAGCTTATGTCCATGGCAGAAAACCTGGGTATAAAAACCGTCGGAGGTATGAGTATGTTGGTTTGGCAAGCCGTCAAGGCACACGAACACTGGTACAACGCTGAATTTGAAACCGCAGATATTAAAAAACTTATTACCGATGCAAACCAGGAAATGACGAGGATGTTTTATGATAAATAATATTGTTTTATGCGGATTTATGGGATGCGGAAAATCCACTGTAGGCAACATTTTGGCCGAAAGACTAAACTATATACTAAAAGACAGTGACCAATGTATAGAACAACGCGAGAAAATGACGGTAAGTGAGATTTTTGACGTTTTCTCAGAAGAATATTTTCGCAAGGTTGAAACAGAGGTGCTCAAAGAACTTTCTTGCCAGAACGGTATTGTAATTGCAACCGGAGGCGGTGCGGTTTTAAATAGCGACAACGTATCAGAATTGCGAAAAAACGGCACAATTATTTTTCTTGACGTTACGCCGGAAACCGTAATAGAGCGTCTTAAAAACGACACTTCCCGTCCCCTGTTACAACGTGAAAATAAAGAGGCTGTCATAAGCGAACTTTTATGCGCACGCAAACCTAAATACCAATCAGCAGCACATATTACGGTTGATGCCAATCGTTCACCAACCGAAGTTGCTGATGAGATAATCTCGTTGTTATAATGCTATTTTACAAAGCAAATCCCGTTGCATAAATCTCATCTTAAACCTACCTCAAACTCCAAAAATAACGCCGAACAAAATTTCAAGTTAAAGCAGGAACTTAAATATGTAGTTTCTGCTTTACTTTTTTGTTTGCATTTGCCGTAAATTCTTGACATTATATTGTATTTGATGTAAAATTATATAATAATTTTAATATGGGTTAATATTAAGTATTGCTTTTAGGAGATGACTTGTTTTGCAGACTATTTCGGTTACTAAACCTACTGCTTACGATATTATTATTGACAACGGACTGATTAAAAAGGTCGGCGAACTCATAAAGCCTGCAGTCAAGGGTAATTCCTGTGTAGTTATGACCGATACAAACGTCGAGCCGTTATATCTCGATACTGTTGTTGAATCTTTAAAATCCGCCGGATTCACGGTTTCAAGCCATGTATTTTTAGCCGGTGAGGAAAGCAAAAATTTGCGCACCGTTGAAGATATGTTAAGCGTTATGTGTTCTGCAGGGCTCACCCGTCAGGATTTCGCTGTGGCTTTAGGTGGCGGTGTTTGCGGGGATTTAACCGGATTTGCTGCATCAATTTACCTTAGAGGAATTGACTATGTCGGCATTCCTACCACCCTTTTATCTCAAATTGATTCCTCAGTCGGTGGTAAAACGGGTTGTGATTTAGTTTACGGTAAAAATTTGGTTGGTGCTTTCCATTCACCCAAACGTGTGCTTATTGACCCCGACTGTCTTAATACATTAAGCCAAAAAATCTACAGCGACGGTCTTGCGGAGGCTGTAAAATACGGAGTCATTAAATCTAAAAAACTCTTTGAACGACTTCTTAATGAAGATGCTCACAATTTTATCAATGAGCTTATAGAGGAATGTGTCACCATTAAACGCGATATTACAGAAAATGACTTCTTCGAGCACGGTGAACGTATTTTATTGAACTTTGGTCATACAATCGGTCATTCGATTGAAAAATACTACAACTTTAAAGATATGACACACGGTGAGGCTGTCGGAATCGGTATGGTTATTATGGCAGTTGCCGCAGAGCGTAGCGGTGAATGTGAACCGGGCACAGCAAAACGCATCACTGCCTGCTTACACAAATACAATCTTCCGGCCACAACGGGAATTGATATGAAAACATTGACCGAAGGCTCATACAATGACAAAAAACGCCGAGGCAAAAATATCAAATTAGTTATTCCTGAGAAAATCGGCAGTTGCACCGTCAAGGTTTTACCTACCGATAATCTTTTAGAGTATCTCGGAGGCAAATAATGAAGGTCCGAATTTCCCCGAAACAGCTTTACGGAACGGTTTTGATTCCGCCATCCAAATCGGCTGCACACCGCAGTTTAATATGTGCCGCCCTATCTGACGGCGAGGTTGTAATTAAAAATTTTGGCGAGTCAAACGATATGACCGCTACAGTTAATGCATTAACCGCTTTGGGTGCTACCTTTAAGCGCAACGGATTAACTGCTACGCTGACTCCGGTAAAACATCACAACAAAAATTTAACAATAGATTTTCTTGAATCAGGCTCAACCGCAAGGTTTTTAATTCCGGTTGTCGCTTCTTTGGGCTGTGAAAACATCACCTTTACGGGTCAAGGCAGATTGCCCGAGCGTCCCTTCAGAACAATTTCCGACTGTTTACGAAAAAACGGTGTTACCTGCTCGAGTGATACGTTACCTATGACTGTTTCAGGTCAGTTAAAACCCGGAATATTCACCCTACCCGGTGACATAAGCTCACAGTACATAAGCGGACTTTTACTAGCTTTATCAATTATTGAGGGTGAAAGCGAGATATTGCTTACCACCCCCCTGCAATCAAAAGATTATGTCCTGATGACCGTAAACGAACTTCGTACTTTCGGTGCTGAAATTGAAATTGTTGATAACGGATTTAAGGTTTACGGTAGAACTTCACTGACTGCAACCAACCGCACTATTGAAGGAGACTGGTCACAGGCGGCTTTTTACTTGGTGGCAGGTGCCGTAGGCGGTGAGGTCACAGTTAACGGATTGGCTTCAGACTCACTGCAAGGCGACAAGGAAATTGTAGATTTACTGTGCCGCTTCGGTGCCGAAATTGAGGTTGACGGTACCTTTGTTACCGCTAGAAAATCTTCTTTAAAGGGCATTGAAATAGATGCTTCACAGATTCCCGACTTAGTACCGATTTTAGCCGTTGCCGCCTCGTTTGCTGAGGGCGAGACAATAATTTATAACGCCGAACGTTTAAGAATCAAGGAAAGTGACCGTTTAAAAGAAACGGCGTTAAGGCTTAAAGCCTTTGGCATTAACGTTACCGAAACAGCCGACGGTCTTAAAATTATAGGCGGTAACCCTCACGGTGCTGCTATTTCTTCCGCTAATGACCACCGCATAGTTATGGCGTATTCAGTAATGGCAACCTGTTCACTGGGAAACTCAGTAATTGACGGCTCAGAGGCCGTAAACAAATCATACCCTTTGTTTTTTAAAGATTTTACTTCACTCGGAGGTGAGTGCAATGTCATCGACAATAGGTAATATAATTAAAACCACCGTTTTCGGTGAAAGTCACGGTGTTGCTATCGGCGCAGTT
>JAZSCC010000149.1:0-3537 GCA_045602685.1 Acutalibacteraceae bacterium
TTGCCACAAACGCCATATACATTATAGTTTCGGGCACAAACC
Organism: Acutalibacteraceae bacterium; assembly: GCA_045602685.1. Lineage (GTDB taxonomy): Bacteria > Bacillota > Clostridia > Oscillospirales > Acutalibacteraceae > UMGS172. The sequence continues at coordinate 43 of JAZSCC010000149.1, forward strand.
ATCCCGCCTCAACCGCGAATTCGCCCAAAATCAGACCTCCGATAATACCAAGCGAACTTGAAAGAGTATTCGGTGTATTAAGCGAAGCCAACCGTAAGCCGTCAATAAACAACTCAAGCAATAAAAATTGTGCAAAAATCGGTATAAGATATTCCTCATCGGTGTTTATGAAGCCCAACCAATCCGGCAACAAATTCGGATTATTCATCCATATCAGCACAATCGGTGTCATTATAACGGTGAGCACCGACACTACTGCTCGGATAATTCGGACATAAGAGCCGGTAAGCGGCGGAAAATAGTAATCATCGGTTTCCTTTGAGAAATCAGCGATTGAGTTTGGGAAAATCATAATGGCGGGGGAGTTGTCCATAATCAACACAACCTTGCCCTCCATAATACAAGCCGAGGCAAAATCAGGACGTTCAGTGAACCTCACCTTAGGAAACGGATTAAAAAACGCCGTCGGCACGAGCAATTCAGACAGTGCCTGCGAGGTCATTGATATTCCCTTTATATCTATTTCCTGTAACCGTTTTTGAAGTCGTTTAACAACCTTTTGGTCGGCCAGACCGTCAATAAAACCGATTGCCACATCCACCTTTGAACTTTTTCCCACCTGAAAATGCCTCATTCTTAGCCTCGGGTCACGGATTCGTCGCCTTATCAATGCACAGTTAAAAATCAGCGTTTCAACAAAACCGTCTCTGGAGCCACGCAGAGACCTATCCTTGTCCGGCTCATCAATTGAACGGGTAGGGTAGGTTCGAATGTCGACAAGTAACGCGTCATTTACACCCTCAACAATCAACGCTGTCTGGCCCGAAAGCACCGCTGTTACTATTTCTTCAACCGTTTTTGCGGTACCTACCTCAACATACGGCATTTTTCGTAACAAGAACTCATCCATTGTTTTAATGGACTTTATTTCGTGTGGAGTAATTTTATATAGGAACTCAAATATTTTTTCGAAGGTCTCATCCTTTATAAAAGCATCCATAAAAAACATTGCCGCCGGGCGCTCTCCTATTATAAAGTCGCGCCGTATAACATCAAAATTCTCCTCAACAGCAAGTGTTTTTGTCAGTTCCCACAAAACCTGTTTATAATCACCGGTCATCTTATAATTCCTTCCGAGCATTCAATTTCTTATCCAAACATTCATATTTTCACCCGATTTTCTTTCTCTATTCAATCTTTTGCCATATTTGTCCTAAACCCCGCATAAACCTTAAATGTCAGGGTGATAAATATGAAGGTTACGTTATTTATAAAAAACGCCGTGATTTTAGCGGCAACAGGATTGATTTTGCGATTTGCCGGCGTTTTGTTTAAGGTTTGGCTTGCCGACACGGTCAAAAGCGAGGGAATCGGACTTTATTCGCTTGTTTTTTCGGTTTATATGTTAGCCGCAACCTTTACAACAGCCGGCGTTTCCACTGCCGTTACACGTCTTGTCTCCGAGGAAGAGCGCAACGGCCGGCGCGCCGTTTACTCGGTTATGCGAAAAGCCGTTTTAATAACACTCGTTGTGGCGTTAATCACCACCGCACTGATTTTTCTTTTGGCAGAACCGATTGCCGTTTACATACTGAAAGACACAAGAACGATTCTGTCCTTAAAAATATTAAGCTTTTCACTCCCGTTTATGGGGCTTTCATCTTGTGCTCGCGGATACTTCATTGCACGGCGTAAAACGGTCCAACCGTCACTTGTGCAATTGTTGGAGCAAGCAGTAAGAATCGGCGTTACGGTTGCCGCCGTTTTCACCTTTGCACCCAAAGGCCTAACCTATACCGCCGCTGCAGTGCTTTTGGGCGACACTATAGCCGAATTGGTTTCATTTACAGTCAACTGGTTACTTTACCGCCGCGATGTCAGAAAAATGCCGCACGGACATCCCACTACCAACGTTTTAAAAAGAATACTTCACATTGCTTTACCTATTACAGGCAGCAGCTATCTCTCGTCGGCTTTGCACACCGCCGAAAACATTTTAGTTCCGTTAAGGCTGAGCCGTTTTTACGGTTTTAAAACACGCGGTCTGGAGCTTTTCGGAGCAGTTCGCGGAATGGCATTACCTCTGCTCTTTTTCCCCGCAAGTTTTTTAACCTCGCTTTCAACAATGCTTATCCCCGAAGTCTCTGAAGCCAAGGCCTTAAACAACACACGAAAAATCCGCACAACTGTGTCTTATGCCGTAAAAACAACCCTCACACTGTCAACCCTTATTGCCTGCTGTTTTATGTTTAATGCCGAGGATTTGGGTCTTGTCGTTTACGGTGACCGAGATGTGGGTCAAATTATTCGTATTCTGTCACCGATAGTACCACTTATGTACCTAGAGAGCGTAACGGCCGGACTTTTAAAAGGTCTTGACCAACAGATTAACATGCTAAGGTTCAACATTTTCGACTCAGTTGTAAGAATAATCTCGGTTTTCTTTCTTTTACCGATATTCGGAATTAAAGCATATTTAGGTATAATGATTGTAAGCAACTGTTTTACTTCTGTTTTAAGTGCAAGATGCCTTTTTAAATCAACCGGGCTTTCCCCCGACCTTTTAAATTGGACTCTGATACCTTTTGGCATCGGTTGTTTGGGCGGTTTTTTTGCAAAATTATGTGCCTCAAGTATCAGTTACCCTCTTTTACGTGTGATAATTACAATTTCAATCGAGGTCGTTATTTCGGCCGGATTCTGGTTTTACTCTTGCAAACAAAATGACCGTATGATAAAATAAAATATAATTATTGTTGCAAGGAGAGCCAAAATGATTAGCCATTTTTATGCAATGCTTTTCAGGATGAAATATATTGACCGCTGGGCATTAATGCGTAACACGCGTAAGGAAACCTTATCCGAGCACACCTTGGAAACCGCTTTTATTGCCCATTCGTTAGCTGTTATTGAAAACCGTCGGTTTGGTGGCTCTGTGGATGCCGACCGTGCAGCATTACTTGCTCTTTTCCACGATGTCCCGGAAATAATCACAGGTGATTTACCTACGCCGGTAAAATACGGAAACCAAAATATAAAAACCGCCTACCGAGAAATCGAATCAGCCGCCGAAGAACGTCTTTTAAGTCTTTTGCCCGATGATTTAAGACCCGAGTTTGAAAAACTGTTTAACCCCGATGACAAGCATCTCAAAAAAATTGTCAAGGCCGCCGATAAGCTTTCGGCTCTCATCAAATGCCGTGATGAAATTTCCTTCGGCAACCGCGACTTTAAGTCGGCTGAGGAATCAACCTTAAAAGCCGTAAACGACTTAGACCTGCCGGCTGCAAAGGTGTTTTTAGAAGAGTTTTTGCCGAGCTTCTCGCTGTCGCTTGACGAACAAAAATAGCCTTAAACACACCCGATAATTTAATGTTGAAAAAGCCAAACCGTTATGTTATAATAACCTCAAACCGACGGCGGTGGCACGCCGCCGAAATGCGTATGCATTTAAAAATCTGCGATTTTTGTTTGAGAACATTGAATCACTAAAAC
>JAZSCC010000150.1:0-6407 GCA_045602685.1 Acutalibacteraceae bacterium
GCCCGACAGTTGATTTCTCTGACGGAAATATGCATCTTATAGGAAGCGGTAATGCCAGAGTGGCGTTAGAAGAGCTTAAGGTTTTAATGGCTGACCGCAAATATTACATTTCGTTTGACGCTAAAACTGTGTCAGGCACAAATAAATGCGATAACCTTAACATTGTAATAGGCCATTCTAATACTGCGGCGTATAGAGTGTTTTTCAGTTGGGATATCGCAAAGACTGCTATGGAAAGCACCGGTTCAAAATTCTTTGTCAACGGTGTAGAAAAGAGCAGCTATGATGAATTCAACAAACCCACAACTGAATGGGCTCATTATGGCTTTACACTTGATTTAGATTCAGACGTTTGGGAGAGCGTATTTAATCATGCTGATGCTCAACCTGGTAGCAGGGATGGATATTTTTCGACCAAACCCGCATATCTTTGCTTCGGAGCAGGCCAAAGCGGCACTCAGGAGATGTATTATGACAACATTAAAATTGTTGCCATTGATGAGTTTGATGATGCGGTTCCTAATACCAATGTAACGTATGCATCCAACGAAGTATATCACGATTTTGAAGATGTCGGAAGCATTGTCGGTCCAGAGGGCAGTGTTACAGGTTCCTACGGAATTATTGAAACCACTACGGGAAGCACACATTTCAGAAACAGCTTCGATGCTGAACACGGCGAAGTTTTAGAGATTTCAGGCAGTGACTTAGAGGAAGAAAACATCATTAAGGTTAACCATAACATGGATACCGAGTCTCCGTCCGATTTAATAAACGGTAGTAGCTATGCTACTTTTGTTGCAGAAGAAGGCCGTGGTAATGTCTTAAAGGTTAGCGGTAACCGTGTTGCCTTTAATGATTCTCAGGTTATTAAGGCAGGTAAGAAGTACGTCATTACCTTTGACGCAAGGGCTGATGCTTCTTCTTTCCCCACACTTATGTTAGCTTCGGAAACTAGTACTGGTGACCCGAGAACATTCCTTTGCGATGCGAATGGCGCTTGCACCAGTACGACACTTAACAGTTATCTTGAGTTCTATATAGAAGGCACACGTTATTCGCCCGGTGACCCGAACGGTGCATATGCTAAAGGTTACGGTATGGGTACCACCTGGCAGTCATACAAGATTGTCATTGACTATACCAATGAAGACCTCATTGCATTTACCACCGGTGCTGTCAGTTCTTATGTGGGATTAGCCGGTGTAACAAGCTATTTCTATATCGGCGGTACTAACATTTATTACGACAACCTCGTTATTTCTGAAGTTGTTACAAATACTCCCGGTAGCACAAGGGAAGAAAACATCACTAAGGTTGACCATGATATGGAAACCGAGTCCACATCAGATTTGATAAGCACCGGCTCAGCTTCATTCGTTGATGAATCAGGCCGCGGTAAAGTGTTAAAGGTTGCCAGTGGCCGTTCTGCCTTTAATGATTCTCAGGTTATTAAGGCAGGCAAAAAGTATATCATTACCTTTGATGCGAAAGCCGATTCTGCTGCTTACCCCGTATTCGTGCTTGCTTCGGAAGACAGCTATGCCGACCCCAGATATTTTATTTGTGACGCAAGCGGAAGCGGTACGAATAACGGAAAATTGAATCAATATTTTGAGTTCTATAAAGGTGACACCAAGTATAATATTACCGGTCTTTTCAATTCTTCCGGCGGTTTCCAAATCGGTACCAGTTGGGAGTCATACACGATTGTCATTGACTATACCAATGAAGCTCTTAAGACTGCAACCGTAGGTCCGGACGGTAGCCCGCAACCACAAAATGGATTGGTAGATAAAACAAGCTATTTCTATATCGGTGGTAACGGCGTTTATTATGACAACTTCGTTATTTCTGAAGTCGCAACAGTTACTGTTGGCGGTTCATGTGTTACGGTGTCTGATTCCAATAAAATTGTCGCCGATAAAAAGTACTACATCAGCTTTGATGCCAAGACAATTAACAACTCAAGCGTCTATCCGTGGTTAAGCATTGGAAGAAAAAACAGTACTGAGTACGGTGTTCTTTCAGGCAAAAATGACGGTAGATATATTATTAACACTTCCACCGGTGCGTCTGATTCGACACAAGAAGACGTAAGCGGAGCATTTGAGTTCTATATAGACGGCGTTAAGGTTAATTACGAAAACTTTAAAATCAGCAATAATTGGCAATCGATGACGGTGGTTATCGATACTTCAAATGAAGCGCTTTTAGCTGCTGCCAATAATAGTGCCAACGAAGAAATATATGGATTGTTTAATTCACCCAAGTATTTCCATTTTGGTCAAAGAAACGTTTGGATTGACAATTTCAAAATGGTTGAGTTAAGCGTTTCGGATACAAACACAGCAAGCAGCGGACACACTTCGGCAGTTTCACGACGTGAGCCAAGGGTTGATAGTACCAATGGATATATTTCGGCAGGAATTCGTTTCAAGAGTAGCTTACCTACTGCCTTGGTAGATTTAGCCGATGAAATCGGATTCGTTGCATTGCCGTCATCTGCGGCATCCACAAATCCGAATTGGTATAAGCTTGATGAAAATGGCAATGTTACCGGTGATGCCCGTAAGAAACTGTTAAAGAACGACAAGCAAAATTCTGACTATTCAAACGACGGTATAACAACCGAATATCAGCTTATATTGACCGGACTTTCAACACAAGACGGCTTAAGAGCATATAACAGACGATTTGCGGCTGTAATGTACGTTAAAATCAATGGTGCATATGAGTATTATCCGTTGGGCGAGACCTCGTATAACCAGATTGCCGGTATTGAAAACGTGGTTTCAAGGGATGAGAGCAAGCTGGCAGTAAGCACAATGGCTGCAAACAGCTATAAGATAGTGTATGATGCAGAAAGCTACAAGTCTTGGGTTATAAGTCAGGAAATCTCCAAGTTAAAGCAGACCTTAAACAACAACGGTGTTACTGTCAGTGATTCATCGGTTAAGGTTGATACAGCTCTGTCGGCTTCCATTTACGAGATTGTTATTGGTAACACAAATCGCGGAAAGCCGGACTTTGTTTATGACTTTACCAATCTAAACGAATATATTGTTCAAATAGTAGGTTCGAAGATATACGTAATGGGTGGAAGCACCTATGCGTTACAGGCCGGTATTGTTGAACTGAAGAGCATGATTCAGTTCGGTACGGTTTACAACAAGAGAGGAACCTATTTAGAGGCAGCACAAGGATTCAACTCAGCTACCGATTACAAGCTTGTATGGCAGAGCGAATTTGATGCTCCCAATACCTTAACTTATGACAGCGACGGTCTTGCCAGCCTTGACAGATGGTATCTCGACCCGCTTTCGATTAACTCTGAAATGACGGGTGATGTCCGCAAATACGGTGATTCCTATTTGGCAAGTGACCGTGATACTATAAAGTGTGAGAACGGTACGCTTATACTTCGTGCAATCAGCACGTCGGACAGTACAATTACTCATACTGACGGCGGCGGTATGAATGGGCTTAAGTATAAGCATCAGGGCGGTATTTGGATGAAGAATATTGAGTACTGCAAGGGTTATCTTGAGATGCGTGCAAGAATTCCGGACGGCAAGGGTGTTTGGTCTTCTTTCTGGGCTTACAACTTTGATAACAAATTTGAAATAGATATTTTTGAATCCTTAGGCAATGCGCATACACTTATTCCTACTGTTCACATATGGCAGCCTGAATATAATGACTTAGACACACGCACCCCTCATGCAGAAAGAAAATATGTTTTAAATAGCGGTACGTTGTTTGATGAATATCATACAATAGGTATGCTTTGGGATGATACAGGCATTAAGTTCTTCTGTGACGGAAATCTTTATTTTGATTACGATATCTCGATATATAATTCAGAGTCCGAATCTAATATTCACAATCATTTGGTGAACATTATTGCCGGTTTTAATGTTGGTTGGAATGGCCGTACACAGCCGGATAATAATGTTGTGTTCCCGCTGGAATATCATATCGACTATTTCCGTTTGTATCAGATTGACGGTCAGAAATTAAATGTGAAGTTATCTTAAACGGTAAAATGAACGCACTCCGAAAAAATTTCGGAGTGCGTTTTATTTAAGCAAACAACTGTTTTAACACAAAAAAGTTTAAGCATCCCACAAATTATTTTGCGGGATGCTTTTCAGGTTTAAATCATAGATTGTCAAGATAATCGAGAATGTCAGAAAAACATTCGGTCGTGCTGTCTTTTTTTAAATACAAGGGGTGGTGCGGATGGCCTTTAAGTTTCGAGCGAGTACCGGCAGTATACCATTCAGCGTTAAATTCGCGGCCGATTTCAACCATATCCTTTACACAGGTTTTCAAATAAGGGCGCTTTTCGATTATAGTTCCCCATGCTGCCCAAACAGCAGGCTTGTTACCTCGCTCGTAAAGTGACAGTATATGGCGAAAGGCCTGCATATTTTCTTTATGCATAGATTCATTAAAATCAGGGTCCATATCGTCGGGGTTGGTTGCTCTCTGGCAGTAGACATTAAACATAATAAACGAGTCATAACCGTTAAAAAGGGCTATTCTTTCAACGCTTTTAAGTGTGTTGTCAAGATTGTCCGGCTCGGCGGTTGAAGGGTTTATTCCTATGCAGATAAGGGGATTTTTTCCGCGTGTGCCCAATATGTAACGGTACTCGGAGTACCGACAAGGAACGTACAGCCACTTGGTTGCATCATATTTGTGTAATGCGGTTTGTTCTTCTAAAAGGGCGTCATTAAAGGTTAAAATAGTGTGCTTTTGCGAACAACAAGACGGTGTGTGCATTAGTCCACACCCTTTCCGCAACAGCGTTTGTATTTCAGACCGCTTCCGCAAGGACAGGGGGCATTTTTGCTGACGACACCTTTGCCTCGGACTGTGGCGGATTTTTCAACCTTTTCTTCTTCAGCAACCTTTTGTCGCTGAATTTTACGGTGTTCAAGATAGTTGCCTGAACAAAGCACAAGCTTAGTGGTGTCTTCGCGAATGGCATCGGTCATACCGCTGAACATTTCATAGCCTTCGTTACGGTACTCGACAACCGGATTGTGTTGACCGTAGGCACGTAAACCGATTCCCTGACGCAGTTCGTCCATAGCGTCAATGTGGTCCATCCAGTGAGTGTCAACGCTACGCAGAAGCATAATACGTTCAACCTCGCGCATTTCCTCGCTGCCGTATCTTGACTCGGTTATCTCACAGATGTTGAGAGCACGTTTGGTAAGCAACTCAACAATATCCTCTTTTTCCAAGCGGTTTAATTCACTGACCGAGTAGCGAAAATCGTTATCTGTGGCCAGCCAACCGCGAAAATAGTTGCGCAGACCGTCAAAGTTCCAATCTTCAGCCACCGTACCGGTGAGGTATGTGTCCACACCGGATTCGATAGTGTCGGTTATCATTTTTTTAATGGTGTCGGTTATATCCTCACCGTCCAAAACTCGGTTTCGTTGAGTATAAATCAACTCGCGCTGCTTATTCATAACATCGTCGTAATCAAGCACCGATTTACGTATGCCAAAGTTTCGCCCCTCAATTCGCTGCTGAGCGGTTTCGATGGTTTTGGTAATCATACCGGCTTCAATAGGATGGCTTTCATCTATTTTCATAATGTTCATTGCGGCGGTTATGCGGTCACCGGCAAACAGACGCATTAAATCGTCTTCTAATGCAATGTAAAACTTACTTGCACCTGGGTCACCCTGACGTCCCGAACGGCCTCTGAGCTGATTGTCAATTCTTCGTGACTCGTGCCGTTCGGTGCCGATAATGAACAAACCGCCTGCGGCACGGACCTTTTCTGCCTCGGGGGCAATTTGTTCGCGGAATTGCTCGTAAAAGCGTTGATATTCTTCACGAGCCTTTAAAATATCAGCATCATCGGTTTCGGCAAAGCCGGTTGCCGCTGAAATGAGTTCTTCACTATATCCGATTTTTCTGAGTTCAGATTTTGCCAAATATTCTGCATTACCGCCAAGCATAATATCGGTGCCTCGACCGGCCATATTGGTAGCAATGGTAACGGCTCCGAGTTTACCGGCCTGAGCAATTATTTCGGCCTCTTTGTCGTGGTGTTTTGCATTTAAAACGTTATGCTTAATTCCGGCCTTTTTGAGAATCGAACTTAAAAGCTCGGATTTTTCAATCGAAATTGTACCGACCAAGACCGGTTGACCTTTTTTATGGCACGCTAAAACGTTTTCCACGACGGCGCGGAATTTTGCACGCTCTGTCTTATAAATTACGTCCTGCAAATCCTGACGAATGACAGGCTTGTTTGTGGGAATTTCAACTACGTCGAGTTTGTAAATCTGTTGGAATTCGGTCTCTTCGGTCATCGCTGTACCGGTCATACCCGCCAGTTTGTCATAAAGACGGAAAAAGTTCTGGAAGGTAATGGT
>JAZSCC010000151.1:0-3822 GCA_045602685.1 Acutalibacteraceae bacterium
AATACCGGGCTTGGCAAACTTCGGTATCTGACGGGTAGAGGTGGCAAAATGGCTGTTACCCCAACCTCCGTTACCGCCTTTTGCAACAACAACCGGCTCATTATCCGAAATATCCGCAATAATTCTGCCCGATTCCTTGTCCTTAACCAAAGTACCTTTTGGTACATAAAGAATTAAATCAGGTGCAGATTTACCGTTACAGCGCGAAGCACCGCCGGGTTGCCCGTTTTCTGCTATATATTTACGTTTATACCTGAAATCAGCAAGTGTGGAAAGATTGGTATCGGCTCTAAATACAACATTACCGCCTCTTCCTCCGTCACCGCCGTCAGGTCCGCCTGCGGCAACGTACTTTTCACGGTGGAAAGAAACCTTACCATTACCGCCGTCTCCGGCTTTTATATGAATATTTGCAATATCTACAAACATAAATTTCTCCATTAAATTAAAGTAACAAATAAAAAACCCGAGGAAAATCCCCGGGTTTTAAATGTAAATAATTACTGCTCTACAGCGTAGATGCTGACCTGCTTGCGGTCACGACCTAAACGCTCGAACTTAACCTTTCCGTCGATAAGAGCGAAAAGTGTGTCATCAGAGCCCTTGCCTACATTTGCACCGGCATGGATATGAGTACCTCTCTGGCGAACAATAATGTTGCCTGCAAGAACAAACTGACCGTCTGCTCTCTTCACACCGAGGCGCTTGGATTCACTGTCACGGCCGTTCTTAGTTGAACCGACACCTTTTTTGTGAGCAAAAAGCTGAATATTTAACTTTAACATAAGTTACACCTCCGAATAAACTTTTACGTGATTTCGATATTGGTTTGCAAGTTCGCTTGCGTGCAGATAAAACCCTTTTAAAGTTACCTGCGACTCTGAGATTTTAGATTTTAACTTGATTTTCATATACCCGTCTCTGATATCAGCATCAATTTCAGCATTAACGATTTCAGACAAGGTATTGGCAGTCAAATAAGCTGCCGACGATACTGCCGAGCAAACTATCTTACCCTCTGTATCTTCTGCTGATACGGTACTGTGGCCCGTAATTTCAAAGCCAATAACAGAACCTTTATCCTTTAAAAACCTAATCTCGGTCATTTTTACACCTTAGCCAATTGTATTGATTTGAACCTTGGTGTACGGCTGTCTGTGACCCATCTTACGAGCAGAACCCTTTTTGGGCTTATAGGTAAAGACTGTAATCTTCTTACCCTTTCCGTTCTTAAGAACTACACCTTCAACCTTGGCGTCAACGTAAGGAGCACCTACTTTGAGCTCTCCGTTGTCGTCACAAACTGCAATAACCTTATCGAATACTACAGTTTCCTCTTCGGCTGCAGTAAGCTTTTCAACGAAAATAACGTCGCCGCTTGTTACACGGTACTGCTTACCGCCGGTTTCAATAATTGCGTACATTTTACTGGCACCTGCCTTAATTCAAGACTCGCTACTGTCAGGTGGGAAAATCCACTTCAACCCACAATATGCGGCTCATATACTTTACCACAAACCGCTTTAAAAGTCAAGCATTATTTTTCTGTTATTTTGTTAAGGTTCCGCCATCAGTTTTTACAACTAAAAGTATACGTTCTTCCTCCAAATTTTCTACATTCATATAAACCAAAATTTCCTCATTGTCTACTCCAATGCAATTAAACTCATAACAGTGTTTTTCCATATTTCCGGACGTTGGAATAATACACCTTTTTACCGAGTTGATTTTAAGTGAAGGTGATAGTTTTTGTCTGGCTTCGTCAATCGAGTACTTTGGTGTAACAATAGTGCGTTTAGTGTGGTTCGCAATATACCCTCCTGCTTCAACCAGAACAATCTCCCCTGTATCCAGTGCAACACCAACCTTAATTAAATCGGGATAGCAAACAGTCGCACCCTCTTTATGAGCAAAATTTACGGTGCAAACACCCTCGTCTGCGAAATAATACGTTTTTACAAAATTGGTGTTTTCAATATTATTAAGATATTCCTCTGCTTTTTGTACCGCCTCATCATAGGTTAAGGTTTGCTCTTTTATTTCACGGTGCTTTCGCATATAAATCACAAATCCACCCTGTTTAGTAACCGAGAATGTTAACGCTCCGTCTGTGAAATTATAACAAGGCACTTTGCCTTTTGTATCGGACTCTGCCTTGAAGGAAGATACGTCAATCCCCAATATTTCACCGCCTCGTATCAAGGCTTCTTCACTCGAAACTGTTTCGGCATCCTTCAACATTTTCATTCCGCCCTCTAACATATGGTCGGAGAACGGTCCGTCGTACTGTAATGTCGGATAATCGGTCAGTAGTTCCTCCAGTTCGGTCAAATTACTGCCAAAGCCCTCCTCAACCGCACTGTCGATTCCTGCTGCCAACTCCTTATCCCATACGCCGTCTCTATCATACTCCAATCGCACCTGACTAATTGTCCCGGAAATCGACTGTGCCGTTTTAGATAGAGCATGCAAATTTTCACGCTCATCATCATCTAAATCTTCACCGTTAATCACCTTTTTGGAAAGATAAAGAGTATAATCCCCTGCCTGCGCCAAAAACTTATTAACCTTTTCCAATTCCGCACCCGAATAAGGCAGTTGTGAGAGAGAATTTTTGGCTACGGTTGTTTCAGTGCACAGTTCAACTGCAAGTTCGCTCAATTGAGTTGCAGTGGTAGCATAAAGACTTTTTTGCAATGCAACACTGATATTATAAAGACTGCCGTCAAGTTCATCGAGATGCATACTATAACTATGTCCGATTTGCATATTGTGACGGCTATTTTCTTTGTGTCCAACAACTATAAATCCGACGATAGCCACAACCGTTGCCGAAATATAGCTTATAAATCTTACAAAACATCTTTTGGTTATTTTCATAAAAAAATCTTCTTCCTTTTTTTACGATTATTTTACCTCAAATTTTGTTAATTATTTATTTACAGAAAACCAACAATTTCCGATAAAAAAATATTGTAATTAATCTGAGGTTATAGTATAATTATTGTGTATGAATAGGATGTGTTTTTAAATAATGGTTTACCTTGATAACAGCGCAACGACCAAACCCTCTGAAAAATCAGTTTTTGCTTTAAACCATTCATTAACTGAGGTTTGGGGCAACCCCTCATCGCTTCATAATTTGGGGTTAAAAGCCGAAAATTTAACAAATGCTACAAGACTGAAAATTGCTGATATAATAAACGCCCGTGATGATGAAATATTTTTCACCGGCAGCGGAACCGAAGCTAACAATCTGAGCATTATCGGTGCTGTGAATTTAATGAAACGCCGAGGCAACAAAATTGTAACAACCTCGGTTGAGCATCCATCGGTTTTAAACACCTGCAAATATTTATCGGAGCAAGGTTTTGAGGTTACATACATTAAACCCGAGTCGGATGGTAACATAAACGCCGAAAAAGTACTTTCGGCAGTTGATGATAAAACTATTCTGGTATCGGTTATGCTGGTTAACAATGAAACCGGCTGCATCTTCCCGGTGAGAGAGATTGCCGAAGGTCTAAAAGCAAAAAAATCAATTGCTTTAATGCATACCGACTGTGTACAGGCGTTTGGCAAAATGCCGATTGATATTACCGAGCTTAATGTAGACCTGCTTACTGCAAGCGGACACAAAATTCACAGTCCTAAAGGCATTGGCTTTTTATACAAAAGAAAAGGTTTGGCTTTGAAGCCAATTATTTTTGGTGGCGGTCAGGAAAACGGTCTGCGCTCAGGCACAGAATCGGTACCGCTGATAGCCTCATTAGGCGGTGCAATTGACGATTTAGAAATAAATCAAGCATTTACCAAGGTTAA
>JAZSCC010000152.1:0-10815 GCA_045602685.1 Acutalibacteraceae bacterium
GGGCAGTCCTGAAATGGCACTTGAATTGGTTAAATTAGGCTTATATATTGGCGTTGGCGGTGTTGTCACCTTTAAAAATGCGAGAAAATTGGTTGAAACGGTTGAAGCAATACCGCTTGAGAGCATTTTGCTTGAAACCGATGCACCTTATTTGTCCCCAGTACCTTACAGAGGTAATATTTGTCATTCGGCATATATTTATTATACTGCGCTTAAGATAGCCGAAATCAAAGGCATTTCGGTTGAAGAAGTGCTGAATGTGACTTATCAGAATGCATTGAATTTGTTTACTAAGGTTAAGAGAGATTGATTTATCAGAATACTGCTTTCGTTATTTACTAAACGTGCAGGAGTTTTTTCTTTATCATTTAAATTGATGGTAAAATAATGGCTAAATAAAGCGCACAATCCCACAAATTTTGTAGGGTTGTGCGCTTTAAATTAATTCTTTTAAACAGTCCTTTTAAACAGGCTATTGTAAATCCATTAAATTTCCTATAAAAATCGGCAATTTGGTGGTATTATCAATAATCATAAATACGAACGGTCGGTTTAAAATTACTTCTTTTTGCGGCATAATACTCATTTTGTCGGTCATTTCAACCTTGGTAACTGCGGCGGCCTTGGTGCCATCTATATCAACTGTGATATTGGTCTTGTGCGCAACCTCGCCAATGTAAATGTTACCGCGCTCGCTTTTACCTAAAGCGCTGAAATCGGCTTTTTCTTGGTCAAAAGCCAACGGCATTTCAGCTTTTAGCAGGGTGGTCATATCGGTGTCACAGTCAAACGAAAACTTTGGCATATACACCTTAACATTTTCACTTTTTGCGTTATTTAAGGTGTTCATTAGTGACTTGGCATCAAGTCCGTTGATGTAATCAGAAATCGAAACATTCTCGTTGGGTAACAGTGCCGCAAAGCTGTACTTTCCGCCCTTATAGTGTTTTATAAAACCCGTAGCCGTGCCGTCGGAAAGGTAGATGCCTTCGTCTGAAATCATCATTTCGGCGGTTTGACCTTTTCCTGATGCGGTGTAGAAAATAGATTTTGATGGTGGAGATTGATATTTTTCAGCCCACCCAGCCTCAAATGAAACAGCGTTAATGAGATACATTACGGTAAACGCATCAATTGAATCAATAAGCTGTTTAATTTTGCCGTCGGTGTTTTCCTTAACCCAAGCATTAATGTCTTTTACGGTAGACTTATCAAAGGGAGCTTTAAAAATTCCCGCACCGTAATAGTCGGCATTAGTTTGTAAAAATGGTTTGTTTACGGTTAATTTTTGGGAATCTCTGAACCAAATCGAATTGGCATTTTTAATATATTCATTATTATGACGGTTTAAAAAGGTTCTCTGATAGGCGTTTAAATCTACCATATCCAGCCCGCCCAAAAAGTCTTTCATTTCTATTAATGTTTCATTTTCGGCACCGTTAGCGGTCATACTTAAGGCCATTGAAACCGATAAAGGTGAAATCAAAAGGTTCTGATTATCCGATTTCAGAAAAGAATCCTTATATAATTTCAAATATAATTCAGCCTGCGAGTTTATAAATCTTTCATCAACAGAACAGCTATTGACAGTTTGTGCGGAAATACCGTCCATTAAGTCAACCGTTGCTGCTGAAACAGAACTGCCGCAGGCGGTGGTTAATCCTAAAATAATACAAAGAATTGAAAGTAAAAATCGTGTTTTATTCATATATACTCCTGTAATGATTTTTATATGTTGAGCGGTTTACAGATGATTTTTAAGTTCCTTTTCAGCCAAAGCGATAATGTCACTGTAGTTGTCGGCAACTAAGGGCAAACGCTTTCGTTCTTTACCCATTTCGCTTAATTTTGCATAAAGCACGCTCACTGTGCCGGGACAAAGGTCACGGTATTCCCGGTCCTCAAGTTCGAAAGTAAAGCGGTTGCTTCGTGCGGCAGTATCACAAAGCGAACGGGCCATACGGTAACTTTCAACCTGACTGATGCGACTTAAAATATCGTGTACTGTTTCGTTATGTTCTTTGGCAATCTTTAAAATTCCATCCAAAGCGGCGGCTTCAGGCTCGGTCTCGTATACTATCGGGTTTTTAATTGAGCTTTTACCTAATAAATAGTCACAGCTTACCGAATAGTATTCCGCAATTCTCAGCAAAAAATCAAGCCCGCATTCTCTTATTCCGTTTTCGTAGTGTGACAGTAATGCAGGGGAAATGCCCAACTCGGCCGCAGCTTGCTTTTGGGAAATTCCCTTGGATGAACGAAGTTCAGACAGTATTTTCGGAAATTTACAAAGCATTTTTTAAACCTCTCTTGCAATTATTGTTGATAACAAGTATACTATAAACAGAATGTTTTGTATACAGTGAAAATATACAAATAGTATATTAAATTTTAGTGTATTTTAATGTCAGGAGCAAAATATGAGAACTTACAGAATACATTTTATCCGTCACGGCTTGACTGAGGCGAATATTGACGGACGGTACATAGGGGTTACAGATATTTCTTTGTGTGACAGCGGTACTGATGAGCTTGAGAGAATAAGGCTTAAGGGTGAGCTACCCGAAACCAGTTTGCTTTTCACTAGTCCTCTGAAGCGGTGTCTTGAGACCTGTAAAATTCTTTTCCCCGATATTGAACCTACGGTTATTAGTGAACTAAAGGAATTTAATTTTGGCGACTTTGAAAACAAAACGGCTTTTGAGTTGGCCACTGAGCCTCAGTATACAGAATGGACTGCCGGACGTGCAGCACCGCCAAACGGGGAAGAGGCATCTGAGTTTACCGAACGAATAGTTTTAGGACTTAATATTATGGTTCGTAAAATGATGGAACAGGAAATATTTGAAGCCACGGCAGTTATGCATGGCGGCGTTATGATGACCTTGTTTTCACTTTGTGCATTACCTCGCCGCAGGGCAGTTGAATGGACGAGTGATGCAGGACAGGGGTATACTGCATTGATTACCCCGTCGCTTTATGGCCGAAGCGGTGTTATAGAAATTATTGATACTGTGCCCGGGACCGCGATGCCGACAGATAACGATTATTAAAATAAAAAAGCAACAGACTCTTCTGTTGCTTTTTTGTTGTTTTGTTATTTTATTATTTTTCGTTATTCTTTTTGCGTTTAATTACTAAAGTTATTATCATAACAGCGACCGAAGTTACAGCAATACCTGCTACTATAATAGCAATGGCAGTTGATAGCTTGAAGCCTTTTTGTTTGTAAATGATATTGTTTGAATCAACCGTAACGGTAGGCTTTTCCTGCGTACCACCGATAAGGTATAATTTACTGCCGCTTAACATTTCGCCGCCAGAATTAACCTGAATAACAGTTAACAGATCACCTGCGGCAATTTCGACCGAATTATCGGTTTGAAGCGTACGGTTGTCAATAAAAACGGTATCAATTTGTTTATCGTTGACGGTTATTTGACTAAATTCGGTAAAGTTTTCACCGGTAACTATTAGCATTCCTTGTTCATTGCGACTTACATCGTTAATGACGATTTCTTTCACTCCCATTTGGAGTTCAGTTGTTTTGTAAGGATAATTTTGTTCTCCGCCATAGGCATATTTTTCGCCGTAAAGCATATCGTACTCAAGCATTCTGAGATATTTATCATATTCGGCTGAGTTTTTAAAATTTTGGTGCAGTTTTGTCAGATTTCCTTCACTGATTCCCAAAAGCTCAAGTATACGGGATGATAACTGGTAGGCTGTAATATCACCGCTTTGAGTTTCAAGTCCGAAGTTATCCCAAATGACATACTCGGTGCTGAAAAGGTCGCCGCCCTCTAAATCATCCGGTTTAATATCAAAACTCGGAAGATGGTCTCCATACATTACAACAACGGTGCGTTCGTTTCGTTGTTCAAGAGTTGTTATAAGTTCGCCTATAAATTTGTCAACTTCATAAAGTTGATTAATATAATATGTGAATTCCTTAGCAGTATCCTCATCGTCACTGAAGCCTTCGGTTAAAATTTCGGTTTCGTCTTCGTAATCCGAAGGATATTTTCCGTGGCCCTGAACCGTTATTGTGTAAATAAGGTCAGAGGCTTCGGATGAATCAAGGCAGTCGGTAATGCTCTGGACAAGCACATCATCTTTTGCCCAGCCCATTGTTGTATATTTGACATCTTGCATATATTCGACAGACGTAAAAGTATCAAAACCCAAATTGGAAAAAACGAGATTGCGGTCATAGAATGTTGCGGTATTGTTATGAATGGCGTGTGTTAAATATCCAAAATTTTTAAGATTATAGCAAATGCTTTCGCTGGGACTGTGTTGCAGTACGGTTTTATACGGATATTCTCCCATTCCGAAATGTTCCAATGACATACCGGCGATAATTTCAAATTCGGTATTGGCAGTGCCTGCACCGATAGACGGCACACTGATATATCCTGAGGAAAATTCGCGGTGGAGTTTAGAAAAATTAGGTATTGGGTTTTCGGAAAAGGTGACCCCTGACAGATGGTTTACATCAAAAAAGGTTTCCAACTGTAAGAAAATAACGTTAGGCGATTTTTCGCCGTTTTGAACCAAGGAGGCTTGGTTTTTAACTTTTTCGTTATTATTTGCGGCATTCTCCAACGCCGAAGTAATGTTGGTCACGTCTTCTTGGGTATAAATCTCGGGTTGGTCAATGCCGAGGTCGAAAATACTGCATAAAAAGCAGTAATAAAAACCGTAGTCCTTATAAGCTGAAGCCAAATTTTTGGTGTGTTTTGATAAAAGTATTCCGGTTGCACGGAATGTAAAGAGGCTTACAATTAAAATCAATGTGTAAACACCTGCGGCAATTCCGCTTTTTATATAGTTAACCCTGACTTTAGGACATTTGACAAAGAAAATGCCGAGACCTATAAGTGCTAAAATAATGGGAGCTACGGCAAGTATTATTTCAAATGTGTTAAGGTATTTTGTGATAAGGCTGATTTTAACAACCTGTAAATCGGCCCATTCAAGCGGGGTTATGCGGAGGTTTAATAGCACACTGTTTGCAATGCCGAAGCCTAAAAACAAACAGAAAAAGAACGCCCAGAAGAAGTATCTTCGGCGAAAAAGGGAGAAAATCGACATAACGGTTGACACAATGAGTGCGCCGAATAAAAACGGAAACGGACTGTGTATAATATGCAACACACCCCCGACAAGAGAGTGACGGTGTAAGCATTCGGTTATGAAGTTTAAAATGAGACCGAGCACGAGGCAAAAAAGCCAAGGATGTCGGTCAAGGAATTTAATTACGCCTAAAGTTTTCAGTTTAAGCTGTTTACCGAAGTTTTTTATGTTTTTGCAAAAGCCCATACAATTCACCCGAATTTTAAAACTAAAATAACATTACAAAACTATTGTACCATACTGTGCTACTATTTTCAATTAAATGTTTTGGCTGGTGTTATATAATATTTATGTGTAAATTAATAGTAAAAAATCTGAAATTGTTGCAGAATCCCCCTTTAAAAATCTGAAAAACTGTGATAAAATAATATGATAATAGGTATTTTTGTTCATGGAGGACTGGAAAATGGGCGTTATAAATGAAAGAGTTTTACCTCAACCTGAGGAAATTATACAGGAGATGCCTTTAACCCCCGAAGTCACGGTTAAAAAGCAAAAAAGAGATTTAGAAATCGCAAGTGCTTTTAAGGGTGAGGATAATCGATTTATATTGATAATTGGACCTTGCTCGGCTGACAGCGAAGAACCGGTTATTGAATATATTCACCGTTTGTCAAGGCTTCAGGAAAAGGTTAATGATAAAATAATTGTGATTCCCCGTATTTACACTAACAAACCCCGAACTACAGGCGACGGCTACAAGGGTATGGTGCATCAGCCAAACCCTGCGGAAAAGCCGGATATGATAAAAGGGTTGAAGGCAATACGTCATTTGCATATAAGGGCAATTAATGAAACCGGTCTTTCAAGCGCTGATGAAATGCTTTATCCCGATAACTATTATTATCTCAGCGATGTTTTATCTTATGTTGCGGTTGGTGCACGCTCGGTTGAAAATCAGCAACATAGACTTGTTGCAAGCGGTATTGAAATTCCTGTAGGTATGAAAAATCCAACCGGCGGCGATGTGTCTGTAATGCTTAATTCTATAACTGCTGCACAACATCCACAGACCTTTATTTCGCGAGGTTGGGAGGTTACAACCGACGGTAATCCTCTTTGTCATGCAATTTTACGTGGTTCAACTGATTCTAAGGGTAGAAATCATCCCAATTATCATTATGAAGATTTGGTTAATCTTTATGAGAATTATTCAAGCCGTAATCTTAACAATATGGCACTGATTGTGGACGCTAATCACTCTAATTCCGGAAAGCAGTATTTGGAACAGATTCGTATTTGCAAAGAAGTTTTGCACAGTTGTCGCCATTCGGCCGATATTAAGCGTTTGGTTAAGGGCTTTATGATTGAAAGTTATCTTGAGGACGGTTGTCAGGGCATAGGAGACGGTGTTTTTGGCAAGTCTATTACTGACCCGTGCTTAGGTTGGGAGAAAACCGAACGGTTAGTTCTTGATATGGCTGATTTGTTGTAATTTTTAGTGTTTAAACTTATTATCGGAGAGAAAAATGCTTTTAACTGTCAGTGGACTCAGTAAGTCTTATGGTGACAATTTATTATTTCAAAACATCGGGTTCAATATTGAGCCCGATGATATTGTAGGTCTTATTGGCGGTAACGGTTGCGGTAAGACTACGCTTTTTAGAATTCTGTCGGGTGAGGAACAACCGGATGCGGGCGGTGTGGTACGCAAAAGCGGGGTTACGGTTGGTGTACTTAATCAGCACGCCTGTCAGGGCTCGCAGAAGACCGCATTTTTTGAAGCGCTGTCGGTATTTGATGACCTTTTAAAGCTTGAGGATGAGTTGTCCGAGATGACCTTAAGGCTTGAAACCGAACAAAGTGAAGAGTTCATTGCTCGACAGCACGAGCTAAGAGAAAAATTTGAACTTTCAGGCGGTTTAACCTTTCGTTCCCGTACAAAATCTGCTTTGCTCGGTTTGGGGTTTTCAGAGGAAGAACTGTTATTGACAGTACCGTCACTTTCCGGTGGTCAACGTTCAAAAATAGAGTTATGCAAACTTCTTTTGTCGGCGCCGGATATTATTTTGCTTGACGAGCCTACCAATCATCTTGATATTGATGCTATTGAATGGCTTGACGGGTATATTAAAACTTGTAAAAAAGCCGTTATTATAATATCGCACGACCGATATTTCCTGGACAGAGTTGCCAACCGGATTTTTGAAATAGACAATCATAAGCTTTACACCTGCGACGGTAATTACACTAAGCATTGTGTTGTCAAAGAGGAGAGAAAACTTTCTGTTCAACGAAATTTTGACAATACTATGCGTGAGGTTTCGCGAATTGAAAAAATTATTGAGCAGCAACGCAGATGGAATCGTGAGAAGAACATAAAAACTGCCGAAAACAAGCAGAAAATGATTGACCGATTGTTGCGCGACCTTGAAATTCCCGATTCAGAAAGGGATGGGATGACACTTTCCTTCAGTGCCGCAACCCGTAGCGGTGACGAGGTATTAAAGGGTGAAAATCTTTCGGTTTCGTTTGACGGCAACAGTTTATATTCGGGTGTTGATATTAATGTGCGCCGCGGTGACCGTGTGTTTATAATCGGTCCAAACGGTTGTGGAAAGACCACCTTGTTAAAACAAATTGCCGATAAAACCGCAGTTGAATACGGTGTCGGCGTATCGGCAGGATATTTCGACCAGCACCAGCGCAACCTGGATTTAAACAAGACGGTATTTGACCAGCTTCGGGATGATTATCCGTATTTAGGTGATACGGCTTTGCGCAGTGCATTGGCCCTGTTTTTATTTAAGGGTGACGAGGTCTTTAAAAAAATTGAGATGTTATCCGGAGGTGAAAGGTCTCGTGTTGCTCTTTGCCGACTGATGTTGGCACATAACAATTTATTGTTACTTGATGAGCCGACTAACCATCTCGACTTGGAGTCGCGCGAGGTTTTGGAGGAGGCTTTATCTGATTATGACGGTACGGTTATTTGCGTATCTCACGACCGTTATCTTATTAATCGGTTAGCAACTTCAATACTTTATTTTGAAAACGGCACCGTCAAGAGTTTAGACGGTAATTACGATAAATATTTACAGGTGCGACAGGTTGCCGAAGCACCGAAGGTTCAGAAAACCGTTTCCGAGAGTAAGAATCAATATCTTCGCAAAAAAGAGGCGGCTAAAGAATTAAGAAAACTCAAGACTGCATTTTCTAAGATAGAGCAGGAGATAGCTGAATGTGAGACCGAGCTTCAATGTGTGGGCAGTCAACTTAGTAACCCTGAGATTTCTGCCGATTATGAAAAGGTGACCGAGTTATCGGCATTGGCGGATGAACTTAACAAAAAACTAGAGCAACTAATGGAGCAATGGGCAGATTTGGGTGCAAAATTGGAAGAGTCAGAAAAGTTTTAAAATAAAAACTAAAAGAAGGCAAAATAATGGCAAAGATTAAAAGTGCCGAAATGTTGAGGCAGGAAAAGTTTTTAAAAATGACAACCGAGCCGGTTGAAAAGTTGATTTTAAAACTTGCAATACCGACCATTATCAGTATGCTTGTTACCACCTTTTATAATATGGCGGACACATATTTTGTCGGCCAAATCGGTGCGGGCTTGGAATTGGCAGAGCGTCAGCAAATGCAGGAGGCCGCAATATCGGCAGTAGGTGTTGTAATGTCGCTTATGGCTGTCATTCAGGCTTTTGGATTTTTCTTCGGTCACGGTTCGGGTAACTACGTGTCAAGGGCTTTAGGAAAAAACGATATAAAATCAGCCGAAACCGTGGCGACATCAGGATTTTTTTATGCGGTTTTAACCGGTTTGATTATTACGGTGTTAGGGCTTATTTTTAATAACGAAGTGGCGAGTGTTTTAGGTTGTAACCCTGACTTTAAAAAAGAAACCTTACAGTATATGAATATAATTCTGATTGGTGCACCGTTTAATATGGCTGCGCTGGTACTCAATAATCAAATGCGTTTCCAGGGAAATGCAACATTTGCCGTTATAGGTATTTCATCCGGTGCAATACTAAATATAGGTCTTGACGCCTGGTTTGTTTTAGGACTTCAAATGGGTGTTGCAGGTGCTGCTTTGGCCACTGTTATCGGTCAGGTTGTCAGTTTTATACTGTTATTTGTTGGAATTGAAAAAAGTGACTGTATAAAGATACGCTTTAAAAATTTCCGATTCAATAAGTTTTCAACACTTGAGATTTTGCGCGGTGGGTTACCGTCTTTGGGTCGTCAGGGCTTGTCCTCTGTGTCGATTGCCTGTCTTAATAATATGGCTAAAGGGTACGGAACTCCGGCCATTGCAGCAATGTCGGTCGTGTCACGGATTATGCTGTTTGCTGCATCGACTATAATTGGTTTCGGTCAGGGTTTTCAGCCGGTTTGCGGGTTTAATTACGGTGCAAAATTATATTCACGTGTTAAAAAATCGTTTTGGTTTTGCGTAAAGTGGGCATTTGTGTTTATTATCGGCATTTCGATTCCGGCGTTCATTTTTTCAAGGCAAATCACCGGAGTTTTCAGTGAAAGTGAAGAAATTGCCCGTATTGCTACCGTTGGAATGCGGTACCAGTTGGTCACTTTCCCCGTAATGTCGTGGGTAGTTATGAGTAATATGATGCTGCAGACAATGGGCAGGGTGGTCAGTGCTACAATTCTCGCCATTGCCCGAAACGGCTTAGCCTTTATTCCGGCAATTTTAATTTTGCCGCTTATTTTTGAGTTTACCGGAGTTATGTTGGCTCAACCCGTAGCTGACGTTTTGACTTTAATTATTTCGGTGCCGGTAACGATAAAAGTTTTGCATGAAATTTCAGATGAGTCCGGGGTACACACTTTGGACAAAAATTGTCTTAATAAGGCAGAATAACCATAAAGATTGTGAAAAAAATCACGATTTTTTAACGATTTACTATTTACTTAACGTGTAAAAGGTGATATTATATAAATGTATGCGGACAAGTATGTGTTTTGTATAAAATCGTGCTTGTTTTGATATAATTTTGTTAAAGTTATTTCACATAAGGAGGAAATTTCCCATGGCAAGAAAAATGAAAACCATGGACGGTAATAATGCCGCTGCTCACGTATCTTATGCGTTTACCGAAGTTGCAGGTATTTATCCTATTACACCGTCCAGCCCGATGGCCGACTATGTTGACCAGTGGTCAGCACAAGGCCTTAAGAATATTTTCGGCACAACCGTTAAGGTTTCCGAAATGCAGTCCGAAGCAGGTGCAGCAGGTACCGTTCACGGTTCCTTGAATGCAGGTGCTTTGACTACCACTTACACCGCATCTCAGGGACTTCTTTTGATGATTCCCAATATGTATAAGATTGCAGGTGAATTGCTCCCCAGCGTATTTCACGTATCGGCTCGTTGCGTAGCTTCTCAGGCTCTTAACATTTTCGGTGACCATTCCGACGTTTATGCTTGCCGTCAGACCGGTTTTGCTATGCTCGCTGAAACCAACACTCAGGAAGTTATGGACCTCGGCGCTGTTGCTCACCTTGCAACTATCGAGTCCAGAGTTCCCTTCCTTAACTTCTTCGACGGCTTCCGTACATCTCACGAGATCCAGAAGATCGAGGCTTGGGATTACGACGACCACAAGGAAATGGTTGATATGGACGCTCTCGAGGGCTTCAGAAAGAGAGCTCTCAACCCTGAGCACCCCACACTCCGCGGTTCCGCTGAAAACGGCGACATCTTCTTCC
>JAZSCC010000153.1:0-2183 GCA_045602685.1 Acutalibacteraceae bacterium
GGCGCCGGTCTGCCGCGGTTTATGGGGATTTCGGGCGAAACACTGAACGGAGTATATTCTGCAAATGAATTCTTGACCCGTTCAAATCTTATGAAGGCATATAAGGAAGAACCGATAACTCCGGTAATGAAGGGCGGGAACGTAGCGGTTGTCGGTGGTGGAAATGTAGCAATGGACGCAGCAAGGACTGCATTAAGGTTAGGCGCTGAAAAGGTTTACATTGTCTACCGTAGGTCGCTGGAGGAACTGCCTGCTCGTCGTGAAGAGGTACTTCATGCTATGGAAGAGGGAGTTGAGTTTTTGTTACTCAACAATCCTATAGAGATTTTAGGTTATAATAATCCTGACAATCCAAAAGACAGTAAAAACGGTTTTGTCATAGGTATGAAATGTATAAAAATGGAGCTTGGCGAGCCGGATGAAAAAGGCCGTCGCCGACCGATAGAAATACCAAACAGCGAATATATTTTAAATGTTGATACTGTTATAATGTCAATCGGAACATCGCCAAATCCGTTAATAAAATCGACAACATCCGGACTAGACGTAAACGAATATGGCGGCATTATAGTTGAGGATTCAACCGGTAAAACCTCAAAAGAGGGGGTTTTTGCCGGCGGCGATGCTGTAACGGGTGCTGCAACGGTTATTTCGGCTATGGGAGCTGGAAAAACAGCGGCAAAGGCTATAGATGAATATTTGAGACAGGGGAAGTTAGTATGAAAATTACTGTAGGACTTAAGGGAACTGTCGATGCAACAGTTAATAATACAAATACTGCTAAAACAGTCGGCTCAGGGGACTTGGACGTTTTTGCCACACCGATGATGGTAGCATTAATGGAAAAGGCTTCATGTGTGGCTATTGAAAAATGTCTTAATGAGGGTGACTCAACAGTTGGTACAATGGTTAATGTTGAACACGTAAGCGCAACGCCGGTTGGTATGGGTGTTACGGTCGAAAGTACTGTTACTGCGGTTGACGGACGTAAAATCAGTTTTGAGGTTGTTGCCTTTGATGAGGTTGGAATCATTGGTAAAGGTACACACGACAGATTTATGGTAAATTCCGAAAAATTTTTGGCTAAAACATATTCAAAAAAACAGTAGTATATTATAATTCAAACAAAAAAACTCCGCAGTGAAGGCGTTGTGTTCCTAAGGACACAACTCCAACTCTATTCGCCTTTGGCGAGTGATATTGCTTCGCAGTGATATTCAGCTTGTGCTGAGTGGTATTCGCTACGCGAGTTTAGAGGGCGAATAGAATAACACTTCAAGGAAACTCCTTGAAATATCACTTTTGCGACAGCAAAAATATCACGCTGTCGAAAACAGCATATCACTCAAAAACCATCAGGAAATGCGCACTTACTCACCACCAAGTGTGGTGGTGTAATAGATAAAGCCGATACGGAAATAAATCCATATCGGCTTTTTTACTGTCCTTTAGAACCCAAGGTGAAAACTGCGGAGTTTTTAATAATCATTTTTCCAGCAAAACTTTCATAATATCAGGCCCGTGGTCGTAGTAGATTCCGGTGGCGGCAGCTGTTTCCTCATTAAAGGTTTCAACTCCGGCTTCCAGTTTTTTATTGTCATAAATTATAAACGGTACAGGGTCGCGTGCGTGTGTCATAGTACAAAGCGGAGTAGGGTGGTCAGGCATAATTAGAATTCGGTACTCACCGTATTTTTCAAGTTCATCAATTAATGTACCTAAAATTCGTTTATCAATGAGTTCGATTGCTTTAACCTTGTTTTCTGCTTCACCGCGGTGACCGCATTCATCCGGAGCTTCAATGTGTACATAAACCAAGTCATTCGTTTTAAAAAGTTCTTTTGCGGCGTTTGCCTTACCTTCAAAATCGGTGTCTATGTAACCGGTTGCACCCTTGACTTCGGCGACATCGCATTTCGCCAACTTTCCGATACCTTTTATAAGGTCAACTGCAGAAACGATACCGGCATTTACACCAAATTTATCGTGAAAACTGCTTATCTGCGGTTTGGTACCTTCACCCCATAACCAAATAGAGTTTGCAGGACGCTTGCCCTCGGCAATTCTTTTTAAATTTATCGGATGGTTTCTTAAAACATCAACGCTTTTCTTCATCATGTTAATTAACGGTGCGGCGTTAGAGTGGTTACTTAAATATTCACCGATAACTCTGCCCGAAATAT
>JAZSCC010000154.1:0-9167 GCA_045602685.1 Acutalibacteraceae bacterium
GGTACGTTATCCGATATAAAGCAGGATATAAAGGACGCCAATGCTTATAAAAATCAAATAGATTTAAAATCTCAACAGTTGTCAGATATACCTCAAGTAGATTTTGATGAGGCTTCTGACACAGGGCTTGACCGTGAAACGTTGCTTTTAAACGAGCAGGTATTAAACAAAGCTTATGACGGTTTGCAAAATGAACTTACCGCTAAGATTTCGGAGGAAAACCGTTTATCCGGCAGCTGTGAACTTTTGACACAGTACGAGGAGCAACTTGAGAGCATTAACAATGAATATTGTGAGAAAAAGGCGCATTATGATATACTAAAGGCAACCACAGAGCTTCTGATTAAAGCCAAGGAAAACCTTTCAACACGTTATCTTGACCGAATGACCGAAGGCTTCAGACAATACAGTGGCATTCTAAATGGTGAGTCCCAAAGCGTTATGGTATCGTCCGATTTGGCAGTAGCCTTTGAAAAACAGGGCGGCGCAAAAGAGCAGGCGTATTTTAGTGCCGGTATTCAGGATATGGTTAATATTGCAATGCACTTATCTTTGGCCGATGCATTGTTCGAGGGTGAATCACCGATGCTGATTCTGGATGACCCATTTGTTAATTTGGATGACAAGCATTTAAAAAATGCGCTTTTGATGTTAGAAAAATTGGCAGAAAAACGTCAAATTGTTTATTTGACCTGTCACAGCAGCAGGACAGTATAAAAGACAAAATACCGAGCAGGTTAAACCTGCTCGGTATTTCTTTATTATTTATCATCCAATGTATTTCTTTCAATTATATATCTTGGGCGGTGCTTGGTTTCGAGGTAAATTTTTCCGATATATTTTCCTATAACACCGATTGCCGAAAGCTGAAGTCCTCCTAAAACCCAAATTGAAGCCATAAGGCTCGTCCAACCGGCAGTGGTGTTATCCAAAAAGTGCTGAACTAAGGAATAAATTAAAATTCCAACGCCCAAAATCACAAGCAAAACACCCAAACGGATAATCAAGTTAATAGGTTTAATGCTTAAAGAGGTTATACCCTCAAAAGCAAAACTCAACATTTTCTTTAACGGGTATTTGGATTTGCCGGCAAACCGTTCATTGCGCTCATAGTAAACTATATCTGACGGAAAACCAATCATAGGCACAATACCGCGTAAAAAGAGATTGACCTCATTAAAATCCTCTAAAGCGTCTAAAGCACGGCGGCTTAAAAGTCTGTAATCAGCGTGGTTGTAGACCGTTTCAGCGCCTAATAGTTTCATCAGTTTATAAAACAAATGGGCGGTTGTTCTTTTAAAGAATGAGTCTTTTTTTCGAGTGGCTCTGACACCGTAAACCACATCATGACCGGAATGATAGCTTTCAATCATTTTGTCAATGGTGTTGATGTCATCCTGCAGGTCGGCATCCATTGAAATTACGGCATCAAATTTTTCTTTAACAGCCATAAGTCCTGCCAAAAGGGCATTTTGATGTCCACGGTTTCGGCTTAGTTTTATTCCCTCAAAATAGTCACCGGTTTTGGATATTTCGGTTATAATTTCCCAGGTTTTATCTTTTGAGCCGTCATCTACAAAAACAATTTTACTGTCAAAGGATATACTTCCTACCGAAATGAGAGAATCATATTTTAAAGAAAGACGTTTTGCGGTCTCACTCAAAACCTCCTCCTCGTTGTAGCAGGGAATAACCAAACAAAGCTTCATAGTGCTATCCTTTCTTAAGCTTAATCACGTAATTTAAGTATATTTTTAAACTGTGCCGTTGTCAAGGGTTAATGTTAAAGGAATATATGTTAAAATTTTTTCATACAATTAACTAACCGTTTTAGGAGTTGATTGTATGAGGAGCAATGTCAGCACACGAGCCGCCGAGCTAGGGGAGTACATAGTTGAGACCAACGCCACCGTAAGAGCTACTGCTAAGCAGTTTAAAATTTCAAAGTCTACCGTTCATAAGGATGTGACGGAACGTTTGCGGCGGGCGAACCCCGAACTTTGGAGACAGGTGAAAGTTGTTCTCGAACACAACAAAGAGGAACGGCACATCCGTGGCGGACTTGCAACAAGGCGGAAATATAAAGGAATATAAAATTATAACAGAGAGCCTGGTTTTTTGAGGCTCTCTGTTTTTGTTTTTATTATTTGGCTATATCTTCTCCGCCAATTTTGCACCTGCCATAATACATTCATCGCAGGTTTTTAAAGGCTTGCCGGTGTTTATTCCTTTTATTTCACAACAAATGCATGAGCCGATTTCCTTTTCGAAAGCTTCGTTGATTTCGCGGCAAAGGGCGTAGGTCGAGCTTTTTGAGTCAGGTATTGTAAGATTACCTGAACTGTTTTTCATTCCGGCAATCATAATTGCGGCAGATAATGCGCCGCAGGTCAGTTTGCAGCCGCCCATTCCGGCACCAAAGCCTTCGGCAATGGTCATTGCGGCCTTGCGGTCAAGCCCTAAATCTTCTGAGAAGGGAAGTAACACAGCCTGTGCACAGTTAAAACCTTTTTTATGAAGGGAGAGTGCTTCTATTGTTTTCTTTCCTGCCATATTTTTACCTCTATTTTATATAATCAATATTCAAGGTTGCGGCGGCGTTCAGTTCGCTATTTGCGATATTATTATTTTGGTATTCGTATATTGCCTGAGCACCGACCATTGCGGCATTATCACCGCAGTATTTCTTTTCGGGGTAATAAAGTTGAAGCCCGTTTTTCTTACATTCATCTGTCATTCGTTCGCGCAATTCGGAGTTTGCCGAAACACCACCTGCAATTACAATTTTTTTCATTCTCGTTTGTTCTGCAGCTTTCAAGGTATTGGCAATAAGTATATCACAAACACGGCATCGAACGGTTGCGGATAACACAGGCACGTCGATTTCAATACCCTTTTGCTCGGCGTTGTGGGTAAGGTTTATAACGGCGGTTTTTAACCCCGAGAAACTAAAATCAAGCTCGCATCCGTCAACCTTTGGCCACGGCATTGGGTATTTTTCGAAATCGGGTTCGGTTGCGATTTTATCCAAAATTACACCGCCGGGGTAGTCAAGTCCCATTGCTCTTGCCGATTTATCAAAACATTCACCTGCGGCATCGTCACGCGTTCTGCCGATAATCTCGAAATCGGTATAAGAGTTGACCTTAACTATCAAACTGTTACCGCCTGACACAAGTAAACACAAAAACGGCGGCTCTAATTCGGGGTGTGAAATATAGTTTGCAGCGATATGACTACGCAGGTGATGAACCGGAATAAGCGGTTTATTAAGCGACATTGCAAGACCTTTCGCATAATTCACGCCGACTAACAATGCACCGATAAGACCGGGTGCATGGGTGACGGCAATAGCGCCAATATCGTTTAAAGTAAGTCCTGCTTCACTGATTGCATCGTTAACTACGGTAGAAATTGCCTCACAGTGTCGACGGGAAGCAATTTCCGGAACAACACCGCCGTAAATCTTATGTTCGGCAACTTGAGTTGCTACAATATTGGACAATACTGTGCGTCCTTCGACCACTGCGGCAGCAGTTTCGTCGCACGAGGACTCGATTGCTAAAATTTTCATATATGTACCTCTTTAAAAGTTTAAAGTCATTATTTTGGCGTTGTCGGTAGGATTTCGGTAAAAGTTTTTTCGTTCACCTCTAACGGTAAATCCGTACTTTTCGTAAAGATTGATAGCGGCTGTATTTCTACTTCTAACTTCCAACGTTAAAAAGGAAAGATTTTGTTGTTTTGCATCATTAATCATAGTCTCTAAAATTTTACTTGCCAAGCCTTTACGCCAAAATTCAGGACGGACGGCAATATTAGTAATATCACCCTCGTCTAAAATGATTGTATATCCACCGTGACCGATGATTTTTCCATCAACTTCGACAATAAAATAGTGTCCGTTTCGGTTTAAGGTTTCGGCAATACCGCTTTCGGTCCACGCTTCCGCACCTAAAGTCAAACTTTCGGTTTCGGCAATTTCTTTAGCGTCCATAGCTTCGGCAGGGCGGATATTAACCTTTTCTGATATAAGCATAAACGCCCTCCAACTTAAGTTTAATTTCATCGGCACAACGGCGGTAATCGTCTAAACTGCCACCGATCGGGTCTGAAATATTAAGCGTAATAATTTTATTCTCAGGCACGCCAACTGATAATAATGAACAAGTATGTGAATCGGTCATAGTTACAATTAAGTCGGCATTATCAACGGCAAATTGGTTTAAAGGGGTTGAACGGTGGGCAGAAATATCAATATCTTGCTCACGCATTACCTTTATTGCGTTTTCACTTGCACTGTCACCGCCGAAAGCCAGAAGTCCATAGCTTTTAACCTCAAATTTTGAGCGTTCATCGTTAGTTAAATTTCCTTTAAATATTGCTTCTGCCATTGGACTGCGGCAGGTGTTACCGGTGCAAACAAAAATTATCAACTTCTTTTCCATTTTAACCTTTCGCGTCGTACCACGTTTTGCCTATGTTGGCATCAACTGTCATAGGCACCTTGAGTTGTACGGCATTTTCCATTTCTTCTTTGAGAATTTTTGCGGCGATTTCTGCCTTACTATCGGGTGCTTCGACAATCAGTTCATCGTGCACCTGCATAATTAAGTTTGCCTCGGGCAGTTCATTTTTCAATCGTTCGAAAACGCGAATCATTGCAATTTTTATAATATCGGCGGCAGTACCTTGAATTGGCATATTTCTAGCGACTCGTTCACCAAAAGCACGCATCATACCGTTTGTAGATTTAAGCTCGGGCAAGAGTCTGCGTCTGCCGAAAACCGTTTCGGCAAAGCCTTGTTCTTTAGCAGTTTCAACTACACGGTGCATATAGCGGTCAACCTCAGGGTAGGTCGCAAGGTAGCCTTTAATATATGCGGCGGCTTCCTTGTTTGAAACGCCGATGTCCTTGGCAAGAGAATAAGCACCGATACCGTAAACAATGCCGAAATTGACAGCTTTAGCACTTGAACGCATTTGCGGTGTCACCAAATGAATCGGCATATTGAAAACCTGGCTTGCGGTGAGAGTGTGAATATCAGTATCGCTTAAAAAGGCGTTAATCATATTTTTGTCATTGGCAATATGAGCTAAAACACGCAGTTCAATTTGTGAATAGTCAGCATCAATAAGCGTAAAGCCGTCTTTTGCTTTGAAGAAACGTCGAAGCTCTCTGCCTTCGGGACGGCGAACGGGGATATTTTGCAAATTAGGTTCAGATGAACTGATACGTCCCGTTCTTGTTTCGGTTTGGTTCAAGGTAGAATGAATTCTGCCGTCATCGGCTACAACGGCGGTCAAGCCGTCACAATATGTGGATTTAAGTTTTGTTAAGGTGCGGTACTCCAGCAAATGCTCAACGGCAGGGTGTAAAGGCTTTAACTCCTCTAAAACATCTGCATTGGTAGAGTAACCGCTTTTGGTTTTCTTTTTGCAAGGCAGTCCTAATTTTTCAAAAAGGGCAACTCCCAATTGCTTAGGCGAATTTAAATTAAATTCATATCCGACCTCGTCAAAAATAGCAGTTTGCAGTTCAATAATGCGTTTTGAAAGGGTGTTCCCGTAAGAGGTAATCCCGTTTGTATCAACTAAAAAACCAACGTTCTCCATTGATGCCAAAACTTTAGCTAACGGAATTTCAATATTTTTAAGCAACCCATCCTGCTTTGTTTCGGCTAGCTTGTTTATTAAAGTGCGGTTGACTTCGCTTAAAAGCGCAATAGATGAAAATTCTTCATCAATCTCAGGAGAGGGGATAAGGTATTCCTCTGAAAAACGTGACAAAGAATATTCCGATGATGACGGATTTATCAGATAGCCTGCAAGGCAGGTGTCAAAGGTTATGTTTTTAATTGAAATACCGTGAATTATGCAAAGTTTGTGTAATGGCTTTGAATCATAAATTCTTTTCTCGATTTTTTCGTTTTCCAAAAGTGATTTAGCGGTATTAAGGTCACATTTAGACACCTTTTGGTTGGCTGAAACATATAAGGCTTCACCGTCAAGCAGAATATCGCAAAGGCTCTCGCTTTCAGCGGTATTTAACACTTCGCCAATATCGGCAACCTCGTATTTCAGAGTGTTTGTTTCGGAGTTTACCGATTGTACAGCCGAAAGGTTAAGTTTTTCTAAAATTGAGAAAAACTCAAGTTCACAAAGCAATTTTGCAAGTTCGTTGTCTTGACGTTCTTTTGTTTTGTAATGTTCAATGTTTTGGTCAATAGGGGCTTGGCAGTTGATTGTGCCTAAAAAACGGCTCAAATATGCCGAATCTTTGCCATCGGCCAATTTTATGCGCAATGAATCGCGAATATCCAACGAATCAAGATTTTCGTAAATATAATCAATGCTACCGAAGTTTCTTATCAGTTCGTCGGCAGTTTTTTCACCAACACCCGGTACACCCGGGATATTGTCGGACGAGTCACCCTGTAAAGCCTTAATTTCAATCATTTGTTTCGGTTTAACACCGTACTTTTCAAAAATCACTTCGGGGGTGTAGGGTGTAATTTCAGGTCGGCCCATTTTGGTTGCCGACAACAAAACTTTTGTGTAATCCGACACTAATTGGAAAGAGTCACGGTCGCCGGTTGCGATAACACATTGGTTATTGCTTTCCTCACAAATGCGGGCTAACGTACCCAAAATATCGTCAGCTTCAAAACCTTCGGTTTCAAGACAAGTATAACCCAATAACGGCAAAAGCTTTTTGAGGATAGGCATCTGCTGTCTTAACTCCTCCGGCATAGGTTTACGGCCGGCTTTGTATTCGGAATATTCCTTGTGACGGAAGGTTGGCGCATGCAGGTCAAAGGCCACTACTACTCCATCAGGATTTTCTGCTTCTAAAAGGCGGTTTAATATGCTCATAAACCCATAAACCCCGTTGGTGTAGAGTCCGGTTTTGGTTGTTAGCAGTTTTATACCGTAAAATGCACGGTTTATAATACTGTTTCCGTCAATTGCGAGTATTTTCATAAAAGTTCTCCCGTCACCTTGATTTCACAAATATATTGTACCACTGTTGTTTTAAAAACTCAAATAAAAGTTGCAATAATTATTAATTTGATGTAATATTTACTTAATATTAAATTGCGGAGTATTTATGAAAATAGGGAATTTGGAAATTTCGGGATATGTTGCGTTAGCTCCTATGGCCGGTGTTGCCGATAGGGCAATGCGAGAAATATGCCGTGAATACGGTGCTGCCTACTGTGTGGGTGAGTTGGCGAGCGCAAAAGGAATATCCTTAAAGGATAAGAAGTCCGAAAGCTATTTGTTGGTTAATGAATCGGAAAAGCCGTACGGCTCGCAGCTTTTTGGATGTGAGATTGACGCAATGGTTGAGGCAGCAAAGCAGGCAGAATTTTACGGACCTGATTTTATTGATATCAATATGGGCTGTCCCGCACCTAAAGTTGCCGTAAGCTCGGGTGGCGGAAGTGCATTAATGAAAGACCCCGATTTAGCCGCACGTATAGTCGAGGCGGTGGTTAAAGCAGTCAGTGTACCTGTTACCGTCAAGATGCGTGCAGGATGGAATAATGCTTCAAAAAATGCCGTTTTGCTTGCACGCTTGGTTGAATCGGCAGGAGCTTCGGCTGTCACGGTACACGGAAGAACCAGAGTACAAATGTATGCACCGCCGGTTGATATTGATATTATTCGTGAGGTGAAATCCGCAGTAAAAATCCCTGTTATCGGCAACGGTGATATTGATTCGCCAAAAGCCGCTGCTTTGATGTACGAAAAAACCGACTGCGACTTTGTTATGGTGGGCCGAGGTGCAATGGGTCAGCCTTGGATTTTCCAGCAAATCAACGCGTACCTTTCGGATGGCGTTATTTTACCTGAACCGCCGTTGGAAAAGAAAATGCTGACGCTTATAAATCAAATTCAACGAATGAGACAATATAAAGGCGAGAAAATCGCAATGCTTGAGGCCAGAAAACATACTGCTTGGTATATGAAAGGCTT
Source organism: Acutalibacteraceae bacterium (assembly GCA_045602685.1). GTDB lineage: Bacteria > Bacillota > Clostridia > Oscillospirales > Acutalibacteraceae > UMGS172. The sequence goes on from JAZSCC010000154.1 coordinate 7,984, forward strand.
AGTGGGGGCGGCAGATTTACGTCGAATGGCAGGTAATATAACCAAAATGGACGATGTGCTTGAAATCACCAAAAAAGCAATGGAATTAAATAAATAACCACAAAAAAGTGAAACGGCAGACTCTTTTGAGTCTGCCGTTTGTTTGCGATGAAAATTTATGCTTTTTTCTTTTTGGTGGTTAAAAGTTTGATAACAAATAAGGTACCAATCATCAGAGCAAGCGAAATGGGTAATGTAATCATCCAGTTCTGAACAAATCCAGTTATGAGATAGCAAACAAACGAAACAGCAGCTACCGTCATAGCGTAAGGCAACTGTGTTGAAACATGGTTAATGTGGTTACACTGACCGCCTGCAGAAGCCATAATAGTGGTATCCGAAATAGGTGAGCAGTGGTCACCGCAAACAGCACCCGCCATACATGCCGAAATTGCGATAATAGCAATCTCGCCGCCGTTGACAAATACGCTTAAAACAATCGGGATAAGGATACCGAATGTACCCCAAGAGGTGCCGGTTGCGAAGGAGAGTCCTACTGCAATCAAGAAGATAATAGCAGGCAGGAAGTTCTGCAAGCCTTGAGCCGAGCTTTGAATAAAGTTAGCAATAAATACGTTAGCACCGATAGAGTCGGTCATAATTTTTAAAGTCCAGGCGCAGACCAAAATCATAATAGCCGGAACCATAGCCTTAAAGCCCTCGGGGATTGAATCCATACAAGCCTTAAAACTTAAAACTCTGCGACAGAGGAAGAAAATTACGGTGAAGATGGTTGCAATAAATGAGCCGTAAAGCAAACCAACCGAGGCATCGCTGTTGGAGAAAGCCTCAATAAAGCCTGTACCGGCAAAGAAACCGCCGGAGTAAATCATACCGATAACGCAGGCGAAAACCAAGAACACAACCGGAACAATAAGGTCACAAACACGGCCTCTGGGATTTTCGGGGAGAGCTTCAATGCTTTCCTGAATACCCTCGGAGAAAATGTCGCCGTTTTTGGCGTTGGTTTCATGTTTTTTCATTGGGCCGTAGTCAAAGTTTGCAACAGCTAAGAAAATAATCATTGCAATGGTTAAAATTGCATAATAATTATAGGGAATAGCGCGGATAAAAAGAGACATTCCGTTTTCTGCGCCTGCATCCGAGGCAAAGCCCGAAACGGCGGCTGCCCAAGAAGAAATAGG
>JAZSCC010000155.1:0-2082 GCA_045602685.1 Acutalibacteraceae bacterium
AGGGTTTTGAGTCAGTAATTCAACCTCTTTTAAAATCGATTCCTCACTTCTTACGGCAATTTGTCTGCCTTGATGGTAAGCAATCGAACAAAAGTTACACGCACCAAAGCATCCTCGGTTATGTGTAACCGAAAATTCCACCTCTTTAATAGCCGGCACACCGCCCAACTTTTCATAAACCGGATGATAATATCTCACATAAGGCAAAGAATAAACCTCATCCAATTCAGCTGTAGTCAGCGCTCGCATGGGTTTGTTCTGAACAACATATTGCTTACCATGTTTTTGAACAATTCTTTTACCACGAATTGAATCTTGCTCATCATATTCAATTCTGCAGGCAACAGCATACTGACGTTTGTTAGTCTTACAATCCTCAAAAGAAGGGACAGTCAAAGCATTAATACCAACAACATTATCGGTAACATAAGCTATTCCGTTAATATCAGTTAAATTTTTAACGCTTTCACCGTTATTCAATCTGTCAGCAATAATTTTAGTCTGTAATTCACCCATACCAAAGCTTAAAATATCGGCTGATGAATCAATTAATATAGACGGGAACACGGTATCCGACCAATAATCATAATGTGCAAAACGGCGCAGAGAAGCCTCCACACCGCCAATAATCAGCGGAATGTCACCATAAACCTTACGTATGAGTTTAGAGTATACCGTAACAGCACGGTCAGGCCTTAATCCTGCTTTAGCACCCGGAGAATACATATCCTCACTGCGCTTTTTCTTTGCAGCAGTATAGTGCGCAACCATTGAATCTATATTTCCCGAATTAACCATAAAGCCGAGTCTGGGTCTACCAAACTCGGTTATGGATTTTTCGTTTTTCCAATCGGGTTGGGCAATTATACCAACCCTATACCCTGCCGATTCTAAAACGCGTGATATTATAGCTGTACCAAAGGACGGATGGTCAACATAAGCATCGCCAGTAACAATTACAAAGTCAACTTCATCCCATCCTCTTGACAACATATCTTGTTTTGAGATTGGCAGAAATTTATTATTCACTGTCACTGCTACTAGCCCTCTGCTCTAATAACTGTTCCTTAGAAATTAATACCTGACGCGGTTTTGAACCTTCATATGGCCCTACAACACCGCGTTCCTCCATCATATCAATAAGACGTGCAGCTCTGGCATATCCTAAGCGTAATTTCCTTTGTAAAAGAGATGTTGAAGCCTGTCCCAATTCGACAACGCAGGAAATTGCATCATCAAGCATCGGGTCAGCATCATCCTGAACGGCATCCTCAGGTAAACCGCTTTTAGCAGCTTTTTCCTTGGCGGCCTGACGTTCGATTTCATTCATAACGTCCTCATCATATTCGTTTCTATGGTCTGTTTTCAAATACTGAACAACCTTTTCAACCTCAGCGTCACTAACAAAGCAACCTTGAATACGTTCAGGTTTTATTGCACCTGTCGGGAAGAACAGCATATCACCCTTACCCATTAACTTTTCAGCACCGCCGATGTCAATAATTGTTTTACTGTCAACCTGAGATGATACGGCAAACGCTACACGAGTTGGGATGTTAGCCTTAATAAGACCGGTAACAACATCAACAGAAGGACGCTGGGTTGCAACAATCAGGTGCATACCTGCGGCACGCGCCTTTTGGGCCAAGCGGCAAATTGAATCTTCAACCTCACCGGGTGCAGTCATCATAAGGTCAGCCAACTCGTCAATAATAACGACAATCTGCGGCATTTTCATCAAATCGTCGCGTTTATCGGCTAATTCGTTATAACCCACAAGATTTCTAACATCATTTTCAGCAAAAAGCTTATATCTCTTTTCCATTTCCATAACTGCCCAACCTAAAGCACCTGCTGCTTTTCTCGGGTCGGTAACAACCGGAACAATTAAATGAGGAATACCGTTATAAATTCCTAACTCAACAACCTTGGGGTCAATCAGTAACAGCTTAACTTCTTCAGGTGTTGCTTTAAAGAGGATACTCATAATAATCGAGTTAATACATACCGATTTACCTGAACCGGTCGCACCTGCTATCAGGCCGTGCGGCATTTTGGCAATATCCGTAACTCTTTGTTCAA
>JAZSCC010000156.1:0-3775 GCA_045602685.1 Acutalibacteraceae bacterium
CGCTTGGCCTCCGACTTGTCGGCGGGTTGCCCGATTCAGGAACACCTCATGCAATAGGCTACGCCAATCAAAGCCATAAGCCATATGCACGAGCATTTATTAAATACACTCCAACTTGGGCCAGAAGCTTTACACCGTCACGTCAGCAGGAGCGCAACCGTGTCGCCAAAATGAAGCTTATTCCCGTGCCGGAACTTATTAAGGATAAGAGCTTATTGCTTGTTGATGATTCGATTGTCCGCGGTACGCAGATAAGAGAAACTATAGATTTTCTTTATGAAAATGGCGTTAAGGAAGTACATATGAGGTCGGCATGTCCGCCTATTATGTATTCCTGTAAATATCTGAACTTCTCAAATGCCACAAGCGAAATGGAACTGATTGCCCGTCGCGGTATTGTAGCATTAGAGGGTGAGGAAGGCCTTAATCATATTAATGAGTACAGTGACTTTACCACACAAAGAGGAAAAAATTTAAGAGAATACCTTTGCAAAGAGTTGCGACTGAAATCAGTTGAGTTTCAGTCTTTGGACGGTATTATTAAAGCAATTGGCTTAGAGCCGTGTAAATTGTGTACCTACTGTTGGAACGGTAAAGAATAATAATTGAATTTGAAAGGAAAATATCTATGAAGAACTCTAAATCCGAAAGTTATGCTGCTGCAGGTGTCGATATTACTGCCGGCTACCGTTCTGTAGAACTTATGAAAAGCCATATTGCACGCACCAAAAACGAAGGTTGCCTTGATGATGTAGGCGGTTTCGGTGGTTGCTTTGGTTTAAACCTTAAGGGTATTGAGGAACCGGTGCTTGTGTCCGGTACTGACGGTTGCGGTACTAAAGTTAAAATGGCAATTTTAATGGACAAGCATGACACTATCGGTATTGATGCTGTTGCAATGTGTGTTAATGATATTATTTGTTGCGGGGCAAAGCCACTTTATTTTCTTGATTACATTGCTTGCGGAAAGAATATACCTGAAAAAATCGCAGATATTGTCGGCGGTGTTGCCGAAGGCTGTGTGCAGTCGGGCGCTGCTTTAATCGGCGGTGAAACTGCTGAGCATCCCAAAATGATGCCTGAAGAGGAATATGACCTTGCCGGTTTTGCTGTGGGTATTATTGACAAGAAGAAAATGCTTGATAATACCCGTATGCAAGTAGGTGATGTTGTAATTGCCTTGGCCTCTACCGGTGTTCATTCCAACGGCTTTTCCCTTTGCCGTAAGGTTTTTGATATTGATAATAACCCACAAAGCCTTTATGTTCCCAATGCTGAATTAGGCGGTAAAAGTATTGCTGAAACCTTACTTACTCCTACAAAGATTTACGTTAAGAGTATCTTAAAGTTGCTTGAAAGTGTTGACGTAAAGGGTGTTTCCCATATCACCGGCGGCGGTTTCTATGGAAACATTCCGCGTTCTATCCCAAAAGGTCTTTCGGCTAAGATTGACAAGTCTTCAGTCAAAGTACTCCCCATTTTCGACCTCATTATGAAAACCGGCAACATTCCCGAAAGAGATATGTATAACACTTATAATATGGGTGTCGGTATGAGTGTTGTTGTACCGGCTGCTGAAGTTAATAAGGCACTTGAAATTCTCAATTCAATGGGTGAGGATGCTTACGTTATCGGTGAAATCATCAAGGGTGACGAAGGCGTGGTGCTTGAGTAATGAAAAAGGCTAAAATAGCAGTTTTTGTTTCGGGCGGAGGCACAAACCTGCAGGCGCTTATTGACGCTCAAGGCAGTGTAATCATAAGCGGTGAAATTGCTGTTGTAATTTCTTCAAAATCAGGTGTATACGCGCTTGAAAGAGCACAAAAGGCAGGTATTCCTACTGCGGTTATTGAGCGTAAAATTTGTGCAACACAAGATGAATTCGAGCAGGGAATAATCAATGTTTTGGAAAATTATAAAATTGATTTTATTATCCTTGCCGGATTTATGAGTATTTTAAGTGAGAAATTTACCAGTAAGTATCCTGACAGAATAATAAATGTACATCCGGCACTTATCCCGTCGTTCTGTGGCAAAGGTTTTTATGGGCTTAGGGTTCACGAGGCTGCTTTACAATACGGTGTTAAGGTGACAGGCGCTACTGTTCATTTTGTAAACGAAATTCCCGACGGCGGAAAAATCATTTTACAAAAAGCAGTTGAAATCAAAGATGGTGACACCCCCGAAATTTTGCAAAAAAGGGTAATGGAAGAGGCAGAGTGGAAACTGTTGCCTAAGGCTGCAGAGATTGTTGCGGCTAAAATATTGAAAGGTGAGTAAAAAAATGGCATTGTACGATTTGAGTAAACTTTTATCGGAAAATACATATCCCGGCCGCGGTATCGTTATAGGTAAATCGGCGGACGGTAAGTCGGCAATGATTGCCTACTTTATTATGGGACGCAGCGTTAACAGTCGTAACCGTGTTTTTGAGATGCACGAAAAGGGCATGCGTACCAAGGCTTTTGATGAGTCTAAATTAACTGACCCGCATTTAATTATTTATAATCCATATTTAAGAGCAAAAAGCGGATTGGTTGACATAATAACAAACGGTGACCAAACCGATACAATTTACGATTATGTTGAGGGCGAGTCGGGTACTGTTCACGGATTTGAGGACGGATTGAGAATTCGTGAGTTTGAGGATGATGCACCTAACTTCACACCGCGTATTTCGGGTATCCTTTATTATTGCTTCAAGAGAAATACATTTACATATAAAATGTCTATCTTAAAGAGCAATAACGGCGACCCAAATGCTTGCCAGAGATATTTTTATGAGTATATGCCGCTTGACGGCATCGGCCACTTTATTCACACTTATAAATGTGACGGTAACCCTATTCCGTCATTTATGGGTGAGCCGGAGGAGGTAGCGCTTCCTAATACTGCAGAGGAGTTGGCAGATATCTGCTGGAATAACCTGAATGAAGACAATAAGGTTTCTTTGTTTGTTCGTCAGATTCCTCTAGACGGCGGCAAACCTACCGAAATAATAATCAATAAAAATAAGTAAGGGGATTTTAAAATGAAAGAATTTGAATTGAAATACGGTTGTAATCCCAACCAAAAGCCCTCTAAAATTTATATGCATGACGGTAGTGATTTGCCGATTGAAATTTTAAACGGACGCCCGGGTTATATCAATTTTCTTGATGCATTTAACTCTTGGCAGTTGGTTAAAGAGTTAAAAGAGGCTTTGGGAATGCCCGCAGTTACCTCATTTAAGCACGTAAGTCCTACTTCTGCCGCTATCGGCTTGCCGTTGTCGGATAAGCTTAAAAAGGCTTGCTTTGTTGATGATATTGAGGGCCTGGATGAGTCACCTTTGGCTTGTGCATACGCAAGAGCAAGAGGTACCGACCGTATGTGTTCATTCGGTGACTGGGTAGCACTTTCCGATGTTTGCGATGTTACCACTGCTAAATTAATTCAGCGTGAGGTTTCTGACGGTGTTATTGCACCGGGTTACGAGCCTGAGGCTTTGGAAATTTTAAAATCCAAGAGAAAGGGTTCTTACAATATAGTTAAAATTAATCCCGATTATGTTCCTGATGAGGCTGAGCACAAGCAGGTTTACGGTATTACCTTCGAGCAGGGCAGAAACAATTTTAAAATTGATGCTGAATTGCTTAAGAATGTTGTTACCGCAAAAAAGGATATGCCTGAAAGTGCAATCCGTGACCTTATTATTTCACTTATCACATTAAAGTATACACAGTCCAACTCGGTTTGCTTTGCCGTTGACGGTCAGGCAATCGGTGTCGGTGCC
>JAZSCC010000157.1:0-6446 GCA_045602685.1 Acutalibacteraceae bacterium
GGATAATGCTACTGAGTACAACGACAGTTCGGAGCAGGATATGTATCCGATAGGTCTTTCGGATGATGATTTACCGTTTTAAGGATGTGTAAAAAAATGAAATCTACTTTTATTAAGCTTGACCGCAGTATTTTGGGTTGGCGGTGGTACCGGGACGCAAATACCTTTAGGCTATTTATGCACCTGCTACTTACCGCTAACATCAAGAAAAGCGGTCTTGGTGAAATTAATATTGGGCGTGGAGAGGTGGTTACAAGCTATGAGAGTGTTGCTAACACACTTAAATTAACAAAACAGCAAGTTAGAACGGCTTTTCGACACCTAAAAGCAACAGGGGAAATAACAGTTACACGTTATTCCAAATTTTCAGTTATTTCAATAGTTAATTATGAATTGTACCAAGCAAAACAACACAGCAGTCAACAGTCAAGACAACAATCAGGTAACAATCAAATAACAGATGAGCAACACCATCTAAAGAATATAAGAAGTGAAGAATTAAAAGAATTATATGATGATGATTATGATGCGGTGCCGCTTGAAAAAATCTTGGACACTTCTGATGTTCTGATACTTTCTCAAACGTTTGGGAATTTACCAAAAGTAATGCAAGAAAGGTTTACCGAAACGGTTGAGTTATTAATGTCGCAGTTTTGGGATAAAACAGCGTCGGATTTTGATATCTTGAGTGTTTTTTCTGTTGTGTTTAATTTTTATCATTCGCAGGATAAGAGTTTAACTATTGATAATGATTGTATTGGTTTACTTACAAAAGCATTTGAGGCATCGGCTAATGCCGGCAGTTGTAATATAAATTACATTGGCGGTGTTTATCGCAATTACAAAAAGAGAGGCATAGCAACGATGATAGATTATGAAGACGTTGATTATGCCCGGTGGAAAGAAGGTCAGGATATTTGAAGTATGTAATACCGGATATCCCGAAATCAAATAACGAATACATTGGCAGGACAAATATACACCAATATCAAAGTGATAAAAAGATGTGGAATGAAATGATTTGGGCCTATTGCCGTCCGCGTCCGGAAAAGCCGTATGAAAAGGCTGTTGTTGCTATAACTTATCATTTTAAAGACGGAATACGCCGCGACCCAGATAATTACTCCGGTAAAATGTTGCTTGACGGTCTTCAGAGGAATGGGATTATAAAAGACGATAGTTTTTTCTGCATTAAGCTTATTTTGGACGCGAAATTCAAATGCAATAAATCAGAAACTGTAATTGAGGTGATAGATTGTGACGGAACAGCAGCTACTTGAAGCAATGGACAGACAGTGTCCTGTAATAGGTATGACTATTCTTAACGGTGAAATAGAGTACAAAAAAGTTATTTCAGTTATTCGTAGACCGGGCTTGGAGCCAGGACAGTATCAAATATTTGCCGAGGTTGAAAGTCTTAAGGACTGTTTAAAAAAGCCGATTGTGTATCCGGCAGAAAGAATACGGTTGAAGGAAAAAGGATATGTCAGCAATATTAGATAGTGAATGTATAAGACAATGTTATAGGAAGTGGAAAATATGAGCAAGAGAAAGAAATTTGAGAAGTACCACGGGTGTGACGAGGACTGTTTTAATTGCAAATATTCTGATTGCCGCAAAGGAGTCGACAAAATGAAAACAGACAAGGCGGCAGAGTATTGGCAACGTTTAGGTCAGAAAAATTTTGAAACTTCGAGCAGGACGTACACTGTGGAGCTCAGTGGCAGTGTGTTGAGGGGATTGGGATGAAAGCAAGAAATAATGCTCAAATCAATTTATTCGATGAGATTATCATTGATAACTTTGCAGGTGGCGGAGGAGCTTCAACCGGAATTGAATTAGCACTTGGTCGTCCGGTGACAGTAGCGATTAACCATGACCCCGCCGCGATACTTATGCATAAGACAAATCATCCATACACTTTACACTTACAAGACAGTGTTTGGAATATTGACCCTATAAAAATTTGTCAAGGTCGACCTGTAGGACTTGCCTGGTTTAGTCCTGACTGCAAACATTTTTCTAAAGCCAAAGGTGCAGCGTTGGTTGACAAAAACATAAGAGGTCTTGCGTGGGTTGTGCTTAAATGGGCAGGAACGGTAAAACCGAGGGTAATAATGCTTGAGAACGTTGAAGAATTTAAGACGTGGGGACCTGTAAAAAAAGGAAAACCGATAAAATCCAAGGCCGGTCAGACATTTAACAAATGGAAGCAGCAATTATCTGATTTAGGATATGACATTGAATACAGAGAACTTGTTGCTGCCGATTATGGAGCACCTACAACCCGAAAGAGATTTGTACTTATTGCCCGGTGTGACGGATTACCTATTGTATGGCCTCAGAGGACACACGCACCGATTGGCAGTGAAGAAGTAAAAAGCGGCAAGTGTAAGCCGTGGGTTTCGGCTGCAGAGATAATCGATTGGAGTCTGCCTTGTCCGTCTATTTTCGAAACTTCGGAGCAGATAAAAGAAAAATACGGTTTAAGGGCTTTAAGACCGCTTAAGGAAAACACGCTTCGCAGAATATCAAGAGGTATTGACAAATTTGTTATTAAAAACGCAAAGCCGTTTATTATTCCTGTAGGTTACGGTGAAAAGCAGGGACAGAAACCAAGAGTTAATGATATTGATGAGTCAAAGTTGACACCTTATGGAGTGCAAGTCAACCATAGTGGTGTGGACAGAATATCAAAACTCGATAACAAACCACTTGACACGATTACCGCAAAGCATGGTTACGGAGTGGCAGAACCATTATTGTCACCTTTGCATATACACAATAACACTAACGCAGGCGGTACCGATATGCGGGACCCAGTCAACACGATAACCACAGGTAATCAGCAAATGGTGATTACTCCGTTCTTATCGAAATATTTTGGCGGTGTTGTAGGCGAGCAATTCGATAATCCTTTACCTACAGTAACAGCTATTGACCATAACGCTGTTGTGTCACCGACGTTGATACAGTACCACTCTGAGCAGAGCGACAAGGAAACTCGGGCGACAGGATTTGATAATCCGTTATTAACTGTTGATGGCTCAAACAGATACGCTATTGCTGCAGCACATCTGACACAATATTTTAAAGGGGACCATTATCACTCGCCTGAAGAACCGTTACATACCGTTACAACCGAGATACGTGAAGGAGTGACATTGGGTTATCTTACTGAGTACTATGGGAACGCATCAGACGGCATCGACCCTTCAGAACCATTAAGGACTGTGACATCAAAAGACCGAGAGGGCGTTACCATTGCACATGTTACTGAATTTAAAGGTCAGGACATTGGGCAGAAGGCTGATGTTCCCCTTAGAACAATTACGGCAAGTATCGGTGAATTTGGCACTGTTACAACAAGATTAGAGAAAATAACCGGGTGTAACGACCTTGAATTTTGGCCGCAAGTTCGTGAACTGCTGAACACCTATTGCGGTTACAGTATGGCTGATGATGAGATATTGATACTCACTGTTGCAGGTATAGATTATTTCATTTCTGATATCGGACTTCGAATGTTGACACCTAAAGAACTATATGCTGCACAAGGGTTCCCTGTGGATTATATTATTGACCGGGACTATACCGGCAAAGAATACAAAAAGACCGCCCAGGTTGCACGCTGTGGTAATGCTGTTTGTCCGCCAATGGCTACGGCATTAGTAAAAGCAAACTTACCTGAATATTGCCTTGTTGACATTACGACAATGGCACAACTTACAAGCAGAATTGCGATTTAAGGAGTAAATTATGAATTTTGAAAAAGAAATTGAACTATTTTGTGACAATTACTGCAGGTACCCACGTATTTGCCGGGACCAGGACAAGCTCGAGGAGAAGTGCAAAGAGTGTCCGATATGCAAAATTGTTGAAATTTGCGAGCAGGTTGAAACGTCTGAAGGACCATCAGAACCGTCCTGCAGAGAACAGATAATGCGTACGTTTTTAGGAGGAAGATAAAATGCAGACAGTAAATAATCAAACCAACTTCGACCGTGTAAAAAAAATGAGCATTGAAGAGTTGGCGGATTTTATCTATGATGCAGCTGATAAAATTTGCTTTGAAAACTGTACAAAGGATACCGGCAACAAATATCAATGCCGTTTTGGTGAAGATGTACCGCCGGAACGTTGTGTTGAATGTATGAAACAATATCTTGAAAGCGGGGTAACGGAATGAAATCAGTTTTAATAAGCATACAACCGAAATGGTGTGAACTAATTGCTAACGGCAACAAAACGATAGAGGTTAGAAAGACACGACCGAAACTTGAAACGCCGTTTAAGGTTTATATCTATTGCACAAAAGGTAAGTTTGCATTGTTGCGTGATGATGGCGATACAGAAAAATACAAATATGATGTTTGGGATTATGCAGAATTTCATCAAAGCTGCGGAAAGACAATATTAGGTAGTAAAGTCATAGGCGAGTTTGTGTGCAATCATATTACAAATATTGAAGTATTAAAATCAGGATTGTTTACAGGCGGAAATCCTAATGGGCATTGTGTGTCTGTTATAGAAAAATCAATGTTATCACCGATTGAAATTAAGGATTATGCAAAAAACAAAACAAATGTTTACGCTTGGCACATATCAAACCTTGTAATCTATGACAAGCCGAGAGAGTTGAGCGAGTTTAGAAAAGAGTGCAAATTAGAGTGTGATATGCGTTCTTTAAAAGAGCCACCTTGTGAAAAATGCGAACATCTTGTTGCGAGTTTTGGTTGTGGTCGCACCATTACAAGACCGCCACAAAGTTGGTGCTATGTGGAAAGTGAGGTGCAGGGGGAATGAAAGTTGCAAATAATGGCTTAACAATAGAAATTGATGGAGCATTAGGACACTTCCCTAAAGAGTTTATTATTTCTGCCCTTGAAAAGCAGATACCGAAAAAGCCGAAAGACCATCCGCTATCAGACGGAAAATGTCCTTGCTGTAATGCGGTTTTTGATTACGATTGGAAGCCAAAATCGAAATTTTGTCAAAATTGCGGTCAAGCGTTAGATTGGAGTGATACCGAATGACCTTAAAAGATAAAGAAACGATACAGCGAATGCTTGGCAAGATTGAGGGTGTGGCTTTTGTTGTAGAAGATAAAATCGCAACACCTTTGCTTGATGCAATAGAGGTTATAGATTGCGTTATTGCAAGAGAGGATAGTGCAGACAATGAGAGATAGGCTGATAGAGTTATTACAAGATACGGCACACGAAAAGAACGGCATGCCGAGTTTTAGCGAAATTTCCGACTACCTTTTAGCAAATGGTGTTATAGTACCGCCTTGTAAGGTGGGGGATATAGTTTATGCGAAATATTCAGGCACTAATGAAATTGAATATTATGTAATTGACGAAGTTACCCATCTTGGTTCAGATTATTTTCAGTTTGAAGCACATTTGGAAAACGAGGACGGTTATACAGTAGACACCATAGAATTTGGTGCACCTGAAATAGGTTTGACCGTATTCCTCACCAAAGAGGAAGCGGAAAAAAAGTTGTGAGAAAGGAATGGTGAAAATGTCAGTTTGTAAACATTGTTTTCATTCTTATGTGTGCGAACAATTTAATGAACATAGAGAATGCGACAACACAAAATGTCACTTCTTTAATGACCACTTTGTTCCGGCCGAAGATGTGGTTATGGTTGTAAGGTGTAAGGATTGTGCGATTCCTCATAACAAGTGGACAGGGTGTCCTAAGTTAAATGGTTTGATACCGCCACCTGATTTTTATTGCAGTTATGGAGAGTTAAAGGAGCGTGATAAAAAATGACAGGTTTTATTATTGGCACAATTTTCGGTGGGTTTATAGGAATAGTGTTAATGGCGTTGCTAAGTGCTAATAGTGATGACAGGTGAGAACGATGCGAGGTAGACACGAATTATTTTATGTTTTCTATGATAAGCGTGATTTTGTTTCTTGCTTCGGTACACCTAAACAGCTAGTTAATGACGGTTTATTTAAAACAGTTGAAGCGGTACACCAAAAAGCAGCGAAAATTATCTCGGGTGAAGTAAAGGGCTTTGTTGTTAAATTAAAAGGAGCGTGATAATAATGAGTAAATACATATTTCCGTGTCTTTTGATTGCGTTAGATTTTGGTGCGGCTATTATGTATGGTATTGACGGTGATTTTAAAAAAGTTATTTATTGGATTGCGGCGGCAGTATTAAACATTACAGTAACGTTTTAAAAATATTGAGAGCAGGTTATAAAGGAGTGAAAAACCAATGAATTGGCAAAAGGAAGCTGTGAACGATTTAAAAGCGTATGAAGCTCGGAAATTATCAATTGATAATATGAACAAACGTATTCGAGAGCTTGAGCAAAAAGCTATTAAATTAGGGTCATTATCAAGTGACGTTCCGGTTAAGGGTGGTGGTCCGAAGAATGAGGATGCACTTATTAACAACATTGCCGAACGTGACAGATTAA
>JAZSCC010000158.1:0-6054 GCA_045602685.1 Acutalibacteraceae bacterium
GCCTTCATCTGCTTTTCCATAGCATTTTGGATTTCAGACGGCGGAATAATATTTTTAAGTTCTACACGGTTAACCTTAATGCCCCATTGGTCAGTAGCACTGTCCAAGATCTCAGTCATTTTACCGTTGATTGTATCACGCGAGGTCAATGTATCGTCCAACTCTAACTCACCGACAATGTTTCTCAAAGTAGTAGCGGTAAGGTTAGACAATGCACTAATCGGATTAACGGCACCATAGGTGAAAAGCTTTGAATCAAACACCTTAAAGTACACAACGGTATCAATCTGCATTGTTACGTTGTCTTTGGTAATAACCGGTTGCGGCGGAGAGTCCAACACCTGCTCTTTTAAGGTTACTCTCTTTGAAACACGGTCGATAATCGGAATCAAAAAATGTAAACCTGCACTCCACGTGCCCGAATATTTACCTAAGCGTTCAACAACAAACTCGGTTGCCTGCGGAACGACACGCAAACAACACAGAAGAATAACCGCTAAAACGGCGGCAATAATTAAACCTGTCATAAAAACCATCCCTTTTATAATTTTGCAACATTTACATAAATCATTGCTTATATTTATTATACCTAATTTTTAAAAAAGTGTCAACTAAATTAACAAGCCGATTTTAAAAAATCGGTTAATCTATATTTTTACATCACAATGTTTTTAAAAAATGCAAAGTTGATTTATGTGCAAATATATGGTAAAATAATAATATGTATGTAAAAGACATCAAATTACTACTTAAAGAAATGAGGCAAAAATGAAAAAATCCTACTCTGAAATCACTCCATACATTGAGAATTTAGCTAAAATATCCTGTGCAAATAACGGTATTAAACCCGAAATGTACTCCGAACACCATGTTTTTCGTGGTCTGCGCGACCTTAACGGTAACGGAGTTGTCACAGGGTTGACCGAGATTTCAAACATAAAAGCAAAAGAAAAAGACCAGAACGGAAATGCCGTTCCCTGCCATGGTGAACTGCATTACCGCGGTATTAATGTCCGGGACCTGATTTCAGGACTCAGACGCGAAAACCGCTTTGGTTTTGAGGAAACTGTTTATCTTCTTTTGTTTTCAAAACTGCCGAACGAAAAAGAATTGACCGAGTTTTCAGCCCAATTGGCCGATTACCGCTCATTACCGCCCTCTTTTGTTCGTGATATGATTTTAAAGGCACCGGGCAAGGATTTAATGAATATGCTGTCCCGTTGTGTGCTGGCACTGTACTCTTATGACGAAAATCCCGACGATATAAGCATATCCAATATTTTACGTCAGTGTATGCAACTGATTGCCGTATTTCCCATGCTTTCGGTATACAGTTACCAATCGTTTCTGCACTATCACCAAAACAAAAGTTTATTTATTCATCAACCTAACCCAAAGTATTCAACAGCAGAGAATCTATTAAGCTTGCTTCGTGAAAGCGGTGAATTTTCTGACCTTGAAGCCAAAATGCTCGACCTTGCGATGATTCTTCACGCCGAGCACGGCGGCGGTAATAACTCGACCTTTACCACCCATGTTGTAACCTCATCCGGAACCGATACATATTCCGCAATTTCGGCGGCGTTGGGCTCGCTTAAAGGCCCTCGCCACGGCGGTGCGAATATCAAGGTGGTTAAAATGTTTGACGATATGAAAGCCAGCATTAATACTAAAAACAAAGATGAAATCAAAGATTACCTTGTCCGCTTGCTCGACAAGCAGGCCTTTGACCGTGCGGGCCTTATCTACGGAATGGGACACGCGATTTACTCGCTTTCCGACCCGAGAGCAGATATTTTAAAAGACTGTGCCAAAAATTTGGCGATTGAAAAAGGTCAGGAAGAGGACTTTGCACTTTATGAAACGATAGCCTCGTTGGCTCCCGAAATTATCGCCGACCGCCGCAAAATGTATAAAGGCGTAAGCGCCAATGTCGATTTTTATTCCGGCCTTATCTATCGTATGCTGGATTTACCTGCCGAATTATTCACCCCGATTTTTGCGGTTTCACGCATTGCCGGTTGGAGTGCTCACCGCATTGAAGAAATACAAAACTCAGGAAAAATCATCCGTCCGGCATATATAAACGTGAAATCCTCGACTAAATATACCGAATTAAAAAACAGATAAACGATGTTTAAAAGAAGGTTGCTTTTATGAAAATTGTTGTTGTAGGATGCGGAAAAATAGGCTCAACTATCATCGCAAGCCTTTGCCGCGAGGGACATGATATTGTCGCTATTGACCAAAACCCTAAAAGCGTAGCCAACATTATCGATGTTTACGATGTTATGGGGCTTTGCGGAAACGGCGCCGACAGTGACGTATTAGACGAGGCCCGTGTTAAGGATTGCGAGCTTTTCGTTGCTGTTACCGGCTCGGACGAGCTTAATATGCTAAGCTGCTTTTCAGCCAAACGCTTGGGCGCAAAAAACACTATTGCCAGAATCAGAAACCACGAATACAACGACCAAAGCTTAGGATTTTTTAAAGAAAACCTTGAGCTGTCTATGTCCATAAACCCCGAATTGTTAGCTGCAAAGGAACTGTTTAACATTTTAAAATTTCCCTCTGCCGTTAAAATAGAAACCTTTTCAAGAGGTAACCTTGAAATGATAGAGTTCCATTTGAAAGCCGACTCGGTGTTAGACGGAATAACCCTATACCAAATGCGCGAAAAATACAAGGCTAAGGTATTGGTGTGTTATGTGCATCGGAATGATGAAATTTTTATACCCGATGGTAATTTTATCCTTAAAAGCGGCGACCGAATCGGTCTTACCGCTTCTCAAGGTGAGCTCGGCAAATTCTTCCGCAGCTTAGGTTCCTTCAAAAAAAGTGCCAAAAACGTTATGATTATGGGCGGAAGCCGAACCGCTCTTTATCTTGCCGAAATGCTCTTAAGAATAGGCAGTTCGGTAAAAATCATTGAAAAAGACCAAGCGGTTTGCGAACGTTTGAGTGAAGAGCTTCCAAACGCCGTAATTATAAACGGTGACGGTACCGACCAAGAGCTCTTGCTTGAGGAAGGTGTTAAAAATCTTGATGCCTTTGTTGCGTTAACTGGCATGGACGAGCAAAACATCTTGGTTTCCATTTTTACTTCATCTCAAAATGTACCAAACGTCATTTCCAAGGTCAATCGCGACGAACTGATTCCTTTGGCAGAAAATCTGGGGTTAGACTGCATCGTTTCTCCCAACCAAATTATTGCCGACGTGGCGTTAAGCTTTGCCAGAGCTTTGCAAAACTCATTAGGCAGTAACATTGAAACCCTTTATCAATTGGCCGACGGCAAGGCCGAGGCGGTTGAATTTAATGTCAAGGCCGACTCTAAGGTGATAAACGTTCCCTTAAAGGAGTTAAAATTCAAGCAAGGAACACTGATTGCCGGTATTATTCGAGGACAAAAGACCATTATTTCTACAGGTGACGATATAATTTTAGCAGGCGACCGTGTTGTTGTAATCGCCGCTCAGCAACGCTTAGAGGATTTAGACGGAATTTTAGTCTGATGAGGTAAATTTTTATGAATAAAAAAGTTGTCTTTTACACTGTCGGCCGAATTCTGCAAAGTGAAGGTTTTTTAATGCTTTTGCCCACTGCCGTCAGCTTAATATACGGTGAAGACGGATGGATTTGGCTATTTTTGTCGGCTGTATTTGCTTTTTTAATAGGTCTGGTGCCGCGAATGATTTTCAAAGACTGTGACCACACCGTCTATGCCCGTGAAGGTTTTGCAATAGTTGCACTTTCCTGGATATTAATGTCAGTAATCGGCGCGTTGCCTTTCTTTTTAAGCCGCGAAATCCCAAATTATATTTCAGCCTTTTTTGAGACCGTCAGCGGCTTTACCACAACCGGCGCTTCGATTGTGCCCGATGTGACCGTTTTAAGCCACGGAAACCTTTTTTGGCGCAGCTTTACCCACTGGGTTGGCGGTATGGGAATACTTGTGTTTATTATGGCGGTTTTCCCTTCAGAATCGGGACGCGATATTCACATTATGCGAGCAGAGGTTCCCGGACCGATTTCTGGCAAACTGATGCCTAAAATTCGTGACACGGCAAAAACTCTATATCTCATTTACTTGGGATTGACCGTTTTACAAGTTATTTTATTACTTTTCGGCGAGATGAATCTTTTTGAAAGTCTTATTCACACCTTCGGCACGGCAGGTACCGGCGGATTTGGAACAAGACCTGACTCTATAGCCTCATATAGCCATTACACTCAATGGGTTATTACAATATTTATGCTTATTTTCGCAGTCAATTTCAACCTATATTACTTTATTTTAATAGGTCGAGCACGATTAGCTTTAAAATCTTGTGAATTATGGTGCTTTTTAACAATAGTCGGAATAAGTATCACCGCAATTGCATTCAACGTTTCCTCTATGTATGCTTCTTTTTCCGACACCGTTCGACATTCATCGTTTCAGGTTGCTTCCATTATCTCAACTTCGGGATTTTCAACCGTTGATTTTAACCGCTGGCCTGAATTTTCCAAAACAGTTTTGATTATTTTAATGTTTATCGGCGGTTGTGCAGGCTCTACTGCCGGCGGATTAAAGGTTTCCCGCGTTATGCTGATGTTCAAAACCGTCAAACGTGATTTGCGTCAACTTATGCATCCTCGCTCGGTCAACACGGTAAGACTTGAAGGCAAAACAGTTGACAACGACACCCTTTCAAGCGTCGGCGGATACATCATTATCTATATGATTATCTTTTTTATGATACTTGTGATTTTATCCTTTAGTCAATATGACTTTTTAACCAATTTTACCGCCGCTGTCGCCTGCTTCAACAACGTAGGTCCGGGCTTAGGCGCTGTCGGTCCGCTTGGAAGCTTTGCCTGCTATTCAAACTTTTCTAAGTTGATTTTATCATTTGCCATGCTTTTGGGCCGCTTGGAAATTTTCCCGATTCTACTCGCCTTTTCACCGGCCACTTGGAGAAAAAACAAATAAGAATATAAGCGTGCAGACAAAATTTGTCTGCACGCTTAATTTATATTTATTTAAATCCTGCTAATTCCTTAAAAGTTTGGAACATATGAGTTAAAGCCCTGGTCATCATACGAGCTGCTGCTTGCCGAACCGTTTCCACCGCCTGTTGACGACGTAGTCGACGATGTAGTCGATGATGTAGTCGATGAAGTTGAATTCTCAGAAGAACTGCCGGTTGAAGTTCCGCTTGAGGACGCGTCGTCCGCAGAGGTGTTGCCTGAAGATGTATCACCTGCAGAAGTTCCGCTTGAGGAACTGGTTTCAGAACTGTTAGGATTGGTTTCTACCTCAATACTAACGCCACCCCATATATCCTCTGCATCCTTGCTTCCTGTATTATCTGAACCGCTCACCTTCGGGAAATCGGGATAGCTGTTTGTCCCGACGCTGTTCCCTTTTTTACCGCCGCAAGCGGTAACGACAGTAAGTATAAGCATCAAAATTACAATAACTGATAAAATTTTCTTCATAAATTATACCTCGCCTAATTTATATGTTATTAATATAACACAAACTCAATAATATGTCAAAACATTTTTATAAAATGGTTTTTCTTTCCCTTGACAGCGCTAAGCCGTGTGTATTATAATAGCACCAAAGGCGGTGGGGTTTGTGTCTGACAAAAAACATTATTTAAAATCAATAGTGCCTCAGTGTGCATACTGCTTAAACGGCCGCCTGCTTTCCGGCGGTGAGGAGGTTTTTTGCTTAAAACTCGGCATAACCGAATTGAACAACAGCTGCAAATCCTTCAAGTATGACCCGTTAAAGCGTGTCCCTGTCAAAAAAGACATAGGACGTGACTATGTTGCTTCGGATTTCGAAATTTAATGAGTGTTGAATTTTAAAATTTACTATTGACAAAAATGTACTCGGCGGATATAATAATCGTTGTGCCGAAGATATGGTGGGTATAGCTCAGTTGGTTAGAGCGCCAGATTGTGGCTCTGGAGGCCGTCGGTTCAACTCCGACTATCCACCCCACATAAAAACTCCAAGTCCGACGATTTGGAGTTTTTTATAACAAATTCAGTCCGGTA
>JAZSCC010000159.1:0-2316 GCA_045602685.1 Acutalibacteraceae bacterium
GAAATAAATATGATGCAATAATTATGGACCCTCCGTCTTATGGCAGAGGACCTAACGGTGAGGTTTGGAAGTTAGAACAGCAGATTCATGAATTACTTACCGAAACCGGCAAGCTCTTAAGTGACAATCCCTTGTTTTTTATACTTAATTCATATACAGGCGGACTTTCACCCACAATTTTAAATTATATGGTAAAGACCTTAGTTGCACCCTTTAGCAAAGGCAAGGTTTTTACTGACGAAATAGGACTAAAAACATCTGCAAGGCAGATAGTAATGCCCTGCGGAAATACAACTATATGGACTGACGATGAAGACTGATAACATTATTGAAATTACTGAAGTATTCTATGAATACTCCGGAGAGGACACAGCAAGTGTTCTTGAAAATTTTAATCTTTATATCGAACGCGGCTCTTTTACTGTTATTCTTGGACATAACGGTTCGGGAAAGTCAACCCTTGCAAAGCTGATGAACGGCTTGTTTAAGCCAAATAGCGGCAAGATTATGGTAGATGGTATGTACACCGACGACGCTGATTGTGAAATTGAAATTAAAAGGCGTGTAGGGCTGGTTTTCCAAAATCCCGATAACCAAATAATCTCTTCGGTAGTTGAAGAAGATGTTGCGTTCGGTCCGGAAAACTTAGGATATTCCCCCGATGAGATTCGCAAGCGTGTTGACGCCGCACTCAAAGCTGTTAATATGTATGAGTATCGCACTAATGCTCCGCATAATCTTTCGGGCGGACAGAAACAACGAGTGGCCATTGCAGGTATTCTTTCAATGACTCCCGAATGTATTGTGCTTGACGAGCCTACGGCAATGCTTGACCCTCAGGGCAGGAAAGAGGTATTAGAAGCTCTTGTCGACCTGAACAAAAATCACGGCATTACCATTGTGCTTATTACTCATTTTATGGAGGAAGCTCAGTTTGCCGACCGCGTACTTGTAATGAACGACGGAAAAATAACAGGTGATGGAACACCTGAGGAAATTTTTTCACAAATCAGTTTGCTCAAACAAGCCGGACTAAGCATTCCCCAAACTACAGAATTGCTTGAAATTTTGAGGAATAACGGAGTTGAAATTAAAAAAGGAATTTTATCGGTTGAAGACTCCGCCAATGAACTTGCAAGAATTCTAACACAGTAACCCCATTTTATGAAAGGAAGACCGATTTTGCCGATTTTACAAACGGAAAACTTAACCTATACTTATGCACCCGGCACACCGTTTAAGCATACGGCTGTCAATAATATATCCTTTTCGGTTGAAGAGGGCGAAATAACCGGCATTATCGGACATACCGGTTCCGGCAAGTCTACACTTCTTCAGCTTTTGAACGGACTACTCAAACCCACAAGCGGTAAGGTTTATTTACACGGTAAAGATATATGGGATGACCCCAAAAAAATCGGTTCGGTAAGATTTAAAATCGGACTTGTTTTTCAGTACCCCGAGTATCAGCTTTTCGAGGAGACCGTCAGAGAGGATATAGCATATGGCCCTAAAAATATGAAGCTTTCTGAGGAAGAAATTGGTATTAGAATATTAAATGCTACTAAAACTGTCTCTTTAAAAGAAAATTTACTTGATAAATCTCCATTTGACCTGTCGGGTGGAGAAAAACGTAGGGTTGCCATAGCAGGAATAATGGCTATGAAGCCTGAAATTATTGTGTTTGATGAGCCTACCGCAGGTCTTGACCCTATTGGAAGAGAAACCGTTTTCAATGCTATTCGTGAATACAGAAAGCAAAACAACGCTACAATTATTATCGTTTCTCACAGTATGGAAGATATGGCGGCAATTTGCGACAGAATAATCGTAATGAACGATGGTAAGGCGATTATGCACGATACTGTCAGCGAGGTTTTCAAAAATTCTGCTCTTATGAAAGATATAGGACTTAATGTACCTGCTGTTACCAGAGTTATGCTTAGTTTAAGAGAAAAGAATATTGATATTCCTACCGACGTTTATACCGTAGAAAAAGCTGCTGAGGTTATTCTCTCACACATCAAAGGAGGTGCTTCCTTTGATAAGTGATATCACATTCGGTCAGTATTTTCCTGCTAATTCGTTTATTCATAAATTAGACCCGCGAATTAAGTTTTTAATGCTGCTTTTTATTATAGTTTTCATTTTTTTAGCATCTGATTTTTTGAGTTTGTCTCTTGCGGTTGCATTAGCAGTTATATTGATGATATTCTCAAATATCCCTTTTAAAATGTATTTGAAGAATATTAAAGTAATACTGCCGATTCTTATTTTCACAGGATTTATAAACGCTCTTTATGTTAACGAGGGTGC
>JAZSCC010000160.1:0-2692 GCA_045602685.1 Acutalibacteraceae bacterium
GCCTGAAAACCCTGATTTCCAACCGATTTATCCTGAATATATGGAGATTTTGGGCAAGGTAGTTGGCAGCTACAGAAAGTATTAATAAAATGAAAAAGGTTTATATTTTTACTGACGGTGCTTGTTCAGGCAACCCCGGACCGGGCGGTTGGGGTGCGGTGTTGCGATATAATACCGTCGAAAAAGAACTCTCAGGCGGGGAAGCTGAGACCACAAATAACCGTATGGAGTTGACTGCCTGTATTGAGGCGTTGACCTTACTTAAAGAACCGTGTGAGGTAGAACTGACTACCGATTCGCAGTATGTTGTCAACGGAATTACTTTAGGTTGGGCTGAAAGCTGGCGTAAAAACAATTGGAGAAAGGCTGATAAAAAGCCGGCACTTAATTCTGATTTATGGGAATTGTTGCTTAATCAGTGTGAACGGCATAAGGTGGTTTTCAATTGGATAAAAGGTCACGCAGGGCATGAGGAAAATGAACGGTGTGATGCCTTGGCAGTCGGTGCATATCAAAAGTATCTGGACAAGTGAATTATAAAAAGGTCAGTTCGCAAAATCCTGACCGAGCCTCTTTTTAAGGCGGCTTAAAACAAAACTACGGAGGAATTTATATGAATAAAACAAACTCGCTGTCACGCTTTGTCGTGACGGCGGCCTTAATTTCAGCCGCATATGCGGCATTAACCTATGTGTCTGCGGCTTTGGGCTTGGCATACGGAAATATACAGTTCAGGCTTTCTGAAGCACTCAATATTTTAGCGGTGTTTACGCCTGCCGCTGTGCCCGGACTTATGGTAGGTTGTGTAATCGGAAATATGGGAAGTCCTTTTGGACTGATAGATGTTATTGTCGGAACGGTGGCAACCGGACTTTCGGCGGTTACAATAAGGATTTTGGTTAAATATACAGGTAAGTTTACCCCATACATATCAATTTTACCGCCGGTAATTTTTAATGCCATAATAATTGGATTGGAGATTGTCTGGTTTTTGCCCAATGGTGTTACTTGGGTTGGCTTTGCCCTAACTGCATTGGAAGTAGCAATAGGTGAGACAGTTGTTTGTTGTGTCTTAGGTTTGCCGATTTATTTTGGAATAAGTCGACATTTAAATAAATTGTTTTAAAATTTTTAAAGGACGGTGGAATATGGCGGTGGTTCTGGTAATCGGCGGCGGTGCCGCAGGTCTTATGGCAGCATATTCTGCCGCATGCAACGGCGCACAAGTTTTAGTTTTAGAACGCAATTCACGACCTGCTAGAAAGGTTATGATAACCGGCAAAGGAAGGTGTAATGTCACCAATAATACCGATTTGAACGGTCTAATCAATGCCGTCACCGGCAACGGTCGGTTTATGTATTCGGCTTTTTCAAATTTCAGCGCTGCTGATACTATGGCGTTTTTTGAACGTTACGGTGTGACGCTTAAAACTGAACGTGGCAACCGTGTTTTCCCTGAGAGCGATAAGGCGGTTGATATTGTTGACGCCCTGGTTCGTGCCGTTCGTGAGGTTGGCGTAACGATTATTCAAGAGCGTGTAACCGAACTTTTGTGTGAAGATGGTGCCGTTAAGGGTGTCAGGTGTGACGGCGGACGGGAAATATCGGCTGATAGTGTGATTGTTGCAACAGGCGGATTATCATATCCTCTGACAGGCTCAACCGGTGACGGATATAATCTTGCTAAATCGGTCGGGCATACCGTAACTGAACTTCGGCCGTCGTTGGTGCCGTTGAATGTTGCTGAGGGCTGGTGCTCGGATGCACAGGGCTTGGGATTGAAGAATATTGCGATTGCGGTTTATAAGGGTGAGTCAGGTAAACCGATTTATACCGATTTCGGTGAACTGATGTTTACTCATTATGGGCTTTCGGGGCCGGTAATTCTGAGTGCATCTGCATATATAAAAGAACCTCAAAACGCTGATTACAAAGTGGTGATTGATTTAAAACCGGCATTGAGCGAGGAAAAACTGGATGAACGGTTGCTTCGTGATTTTGATGCCAATAAAAACAAAGATTTTATAAATTCATTAGGTGAATTGTTGCCTCGAAAGATGATACCTATTATTGTTAAGCTTTCCAAAATTGAGCCAAGCGCCAAGATTAATCAAATAACGCGCGAGCAACGGCAGGGATTGGTTAAACTGTTAAAGAATTTAACTCTAACGGTGACCGGTTTTCGCCCTGTTGATGAGGCTATCGTCACAAAAGGCGGTGTCTCGCTTGCAGAGATTACGCCTAAAACAATGGAGTCAAAGTTTGTGGCAGGGCTTTATTTTGCAGGTGAAGTTTTAGATGTTGATGCCTTCACCGGCGGATTCAATCTGCAGATTGCCTTTTCTACCGGCTATTTGGCAGGAAAATCGGCAGGGAGTAACAATTGAGGCTATAATTTTTTAAATATAATTTCAGGAGTTTTAATTATGCAAGACAAAACAGTTGCAATAGCTATTGACGGACCTGCAGGAGCAGGTAAAAGTACTATAGCACGCAAATTGGCCGAAAAAACCGGTTATATTTATGTCGATACCGGTGCACTTTACCGTACGGTAGCCTTGAGCATTTTGAAAAACGGGATTGATTCAACCGATATAAAAGCGGTTATCGAGCATATTTCGACAATTTCGGTTGATATAAAATATATTGACGGTGAGCAAAGGGTTATTTTAAACGGTGAGGATGTATCGGC
>JAZSCC010000161.1:0-1533 GCA_045602685.1 Acutalibacteraceae bacterium
GCAATCTTACCGATAGCAGCTTCGTGAATAAGTGAGGCATCAACGTGATTAGCATTCACCTTAGGAACTGCACCTACTGTTGCTTTATCCATAACAATGGCATCACATTCAGTATGCCCGTTACAACGATTGTTGCCGTTAATATTTGAAATAAACATCTGCTTGGATTTATCCTTGGCAACCGAACGCGAAACAACGTGACAGGCAGAGTCTAATCCATCCATATCAACCGAAAAATCGGTTTTGGCTGTTTGACTGCCGTGTGTCATTATCTTTTCGCGAATAATTAAGGTTGATTTTTCTTTTAATTTTGCATTAGTGATACGGTAGGTTGAATCGACACCCTTAATCTGAACGGTATCCATTTCAACATATCCGCCCTCTTCTACTATAACAACGGTTGTGGGATTCATCAAACGCTCTCCGTTGCCGTCGCCTTCACCGTAATGCTTTTCAACATACCTTAATTTTGCGTTCTTGCCAACAAAGAATGTATGAATACCGCTATGCTCTGAAGCCTTGTCACCATCATTATGGATACCGCAACCGGCAACTATGGTAACATCAGCATTGTCACCGATAAAGAAATCATTATAAACAGTTTCTTTTATTCCCGATTCACTCAAAAGCACCGGAATATGAACACTTTCATTTTTAGTGCCGGGTTTAATAATAATATCTATGCCCGGTTTATCGGTTTTGGTAACTATATCTATATTAGCAGTGGTATTTCTGCCGGCAGATTCACCGTTTGCACGGATATTATATGCACCTGCAGGTATCCCATGTAGGTCTGCAACCTGCTCCAATAACTGTTTTTGTATACTGTCAAGAGCCATTATATGCCTCCTAAATCAACTAAAATCAAAGTTTTTCGGTCAAAACCGAACAAGCAGCCGAAGTATTAAGTAACGACGGCAGGACATCATCCTTTTTGCCGTCCTCACAAATCTTACCGTCGGCAATTACAATAATACGGTCGGCAATATTCAAAATTCGTTCCTGATGTGAGATAATCAAAATTGTTCCGTTGATTTTCTCGTGCATCTTTTCGAAAACCGTAATCAGATTGCCAAAACTCCAAAGATCAATACCTGCCTCGGGCTCATCAAACACCGTAAGCTGAGTGCCTCTTGCCATAGCCATTGCAATCTCAATACGCTTTAACTCTCCACCCGAAAGACTTGCGTTGACCTCACGGTCAACATATTCACGGGCACAAAGTCCCACTTCAGACAAATATTTACAAACATCAGCCACACTCAAGGACTTTCCGCTTGCCAAGGTTACCAAATCCTTAACCGTTATACCCTTAAAACGAACCGGCTGTTGAAAAGCATAACTTATACCCATTTTAGCACGCTCGGTGATACTTAAATTTGTAATATCGGTGCCGTTTAAAAGTATCTGGCCCGAAGTCGGCAGATAAATACCGGCAATAAGCTTTGCTAAGGTTGATTTGCCTCCGCCGTTAGGACCGGTTAATGCAACAAAGCCCTCATCAATTATCAGGCTGACATCTTTTATAATATC
>JAZSCC010000162.1:0-3312 GCA_045602685.1 Acutalibacteraceae bacterium
AATATCTCTTGAACGGCCTGAAAGCATAGGTACAACCTGATAGGTTTCACCGGTAGTCTTATTTTTGAGGATTACCGACTCGTCACCGTCAGCAATTGCTGTTCTGATGTTGGGTAGTTCTAATTCATCAAATTGTGAAATCTTGTCGTAATCAGCAGGGCTTTTAAAGGTTAACGGTAAGATACCTGCATTAATAAGGTTTGCAGCATGAATACGTGCAAACGATTTAGTTACGACCGCTTTAATACCCAAATACAAAGGAACAAGTGCAGCGTGCTCACGCGATGAGCCTTGACCGTAGTTTTCGCCTCCAATAATGATACCTTTGCCGTATTTTTTGCAGTTTTCAGGGAACTGTTCATCACAACGGGTGAAGCAGAAGTTCGCAAGATACGGAATATTAGAACGGTAGGGGAGAATTTTAGCACCTGCCGGCATAATATGGTCAGTTGTGATATTATCGCCGACCTTTAATACTGCATTTGCCTCAATGTTTTCCCATAACGGTTCGGTTTTTGGAAAAGGTTTGATATTGGGTCCGCGGAGAATTTCAACATCCTTTGCATCCTCAACTGATGCAGGTGCATCGACCATATTATCGTTAATAAGGAACTTTTCAGGTAAGGTAATACCGCTTAAATCGGTATCTAAAGTTCTTGGGTCGGTTAAATAACCGGTTAGTGCAGCAGCGGCGGCGGTTTCAGGACTAACGAGGTAAACACCGGCATCAGCAGTGCCTGAACGACCTTCAAAGTTACGGTTAAAGGTACGTAACGAAATACCCTTAGAATTGGGAGATTGGCCCATACCGATACAGGGACCGCAAGCACATTCTAAAATACGTGCACCTGCAGCTATAAGCTTAGATAACGCACCACAATCTGCAAGCATATTGAATACCTGCTTAGAACCGGGAGCAATACCGACAGAAACAGTTGGGTCTACAGTTTTACCGTCTAAAATAGCGGCAACCTTTAACATATCATAAAGGGACGAGTTGGTACAGCTGCCGATAAGTACCTGGTCAACCTTCATTTTGCCGATTTCAGTAATCGATTTAACATTATCGGGCATATGAGGCATAGCGGCCATAGGCGCTAATTCGGATAGATTAATATCAATTTCCTTATCATATACAGCATCCTCATCACTCGACAACTCAACATAGTCTTGTTCACGGTTTTGAGCTTTAAGGAAAGCTTTGGTAATTTCATCGGAAGGGAATATAGAGGTAGTGGCGCCTAATTCTGCACCCATATTTGTAATTGTTGCACGTTCAGGTACCGAAAGAGTTTTGACACCGTCTCCGGCGTACTCAACTATGTACCCCACTCCACCTTTGACGGTAAGAATTCTTAAAACCTCAAGAATAACGTCTTTTGCCGAAACAAAGGGTGAGAGCTTGCCTGTAAGGTTGACTCTAATCATCTTCGGCATTGGAATATAGTAAGCGCCGCCACCCATAGCAACTGCAACGTCCATACCGCCGGCACCGATTGCAAGCATACCGATACCGCCACCGGTAGGTGTATGCGAGTCAGAGCCGATTAAGGTTTTACCCGGTTTACCAAAACGCTCTAAGTGGACCTGATGGCAAATACCGTTACCGGGACGGGAATAGTAAATGCCGTGCTTTTTGGCAATTGACTGAATGAAGCGGTGGTCATCGGCATTTTCAAAACCTGTCTGTAATGTGTTGTGGTCTATGTAGGCAACCGAACGCTCGGTTTTTACACGGTCAACACCCATAGCTTCAAATTCCAAATAGGCCATTGTTCCGGTGGCATCCTGTGTTAAGGTCTGGTCAATTTTTAAACCGACATCAGTACCGACAGTCATTTCACCGTCAACCAAATGAGCCTTAATTATTTTTTGTGCAAGTGTAAGCCCCATTAATAACATCTCCTAAAAAAAATATAGAGATATTATCCCACAAAAACGGCTATTTGTCAATATTTTAACAAGAAGTTTGTTAAAAAAATTAATAACTTTTATATATTTTATTTTTACTAATAATCAACAAAAAAGAAAACGGAAACGAGTTTATATATCACAAAAGTCAGACAAAGTCAAAGAATATTTTAAAAATTTAAGAAAAAACTATTGACAATGGAAAAAATTATGTTATTATATAGTTGTTAGCACTCGATAGTGCAGAGTGCTAAAGCAAGCATGAGGGGTGAACGAGGTGGATTTAAGCGAGCGCAAACGGATAATATTAGGTGCACTGATAAAGTCTTATATTAAAACCGGTGAGCCTGTAGGTTCGAAATACTTGCTTGAATTAACCGGTTTGAACGTTTCACCTGCAACTTTACGTAATGAGATGAGCGAACTTTGTGAGCTGGGTTTTCTTTCTCAGCCTCACACGTCTGCAGGTCGTCAACCAACAAGTAACGGCTACAGCTTTTACTTTGAGCGACTGATGAATCGTAGGGAAATCCCCAATGATTTACAGCTGATTATTGATAAATTGTTGAATGATGCCGCAAAAGACCCTGAAAATTTAGCCTCGGTTGCAGGTCAGATTTTGTCGAATTTAACCAGTTTTCCGTCACTTATGGCCACAGTTACCAAAGAGGAAACCTACGTTAAGCGGATTGATATTTTGCCTATGGGACCAAGAACGGTTTTACTTTTGCTTATTACCTCTGATGGTCAGGCAAGAAGCCGTATCTGCCGAAGTGCTTTCAATTTAGCACCTAATGTCTTGTCATATTTTGATAAACTTTTGTCCGTATATATTATTGGTAAGGAATTGGTTAAATTTTCAAATCAGTATTTACAGGCTTTGGTTTCTCAAACAGGTGACCTTTCACTATTTTTAATGCCGTTGCTCTCTAGTGTTTTCGAAATAGTTGAAGAAATTCAGTCTAAGGCAGTCAGAGTTAAGGGCGAGTCCACCTTGATGAAGTGCTATTCTAATGAAGCTGATGCAAAAGCACTTTTGGGTCTATTAACTAAGCAGGATATACTGTTTTCTTTGCTCGCCGATACGGATGACGATATAGAGGTTATCTTTGGCGACCGTACCGATGTTCCGGAATTTCAGCCGTCAAGCATGATAGTGGCTAAATATCGGTTGGGTAGCGAGGATATTGGCCGAATTGCAGTTATCGGTCCCACGAGAATGGCTTATGAACAATTAATACCCACTGTCAGTTATTTCGCAGAGCGTTTAGGGTGTGTTATGACTCAGGCTATGCGTGATTTGGATAACGATTTATAAGAAAGGAATGATTTTTGTTGGCAGAGGAAAAGAAAACAGACTCAACGCCTGAGGCAGAGGCTGAAAATAAAACTAAAGCTACC
>JAZSCC010000163.1:0-4472 GCA_045602685.1 Acutalibacteraceae bacterium
TCAATCGGGATATCCAAATATTCAGCAGGAATACATCCGCCGGAAGGTCCGCCGGTTTGTGCTGCCTTAAACTTCTTACCACCGGGAATACCGCCACCGATTTCTTCAACGATGGTGCGAAGGGTTGTACCCATAGGAACCTCAACAAGACCGGTATTCTTAATATTTCCGCCCAAAGCGAAAACTTTAGTACCCTTGCTCTTCTCAGTACCCATAGAAGTGAACCAATCGGCACCCTTTAAGATAATCTGAGGAATGTTGGCATAGGTTTCAACGTTATTAAGAACGGTCGGTTTGCCGAAAAGACCCTTAACTGCCGGGAACGGAGGACGGGGACGAGGCTCACCGCGTTTACCCTCTATAGAGGTCATAAGAGCAGTTTCTTCACCACAAACGAATGCACCTGCTCCGAGACGGATT
Organism: Acutalibacteraceae bacterium; assembly: GCA_045602685.1. GTDB lineage: Bacteria > Bacillota > Clostridia > Oscillospirales > Acutalibacteraceae > UMGS172. Next base: position 421 of record JAZSCC010000163.1, read on the forward strand.
TCCATATCAAAATCAAATCCGGTATCAAAAATATTTTTACCGAGCAAGCCATATTCACGAGCCTGATTGATAGCAATCTGCAAGCGGTTAACGGCAATCGGATACTCTGCACGGACATAAACAAAGCCCTGATTTGCACCGATAGCGTAAGCGGCAATAGCCATAGCCTCGATAAGTGCATGAGGGTCACCTTCAAGAACCGAACGGTCCATAAATGCACCCGGGTCACCTTCGTCAGCGTTACATGCAACATACTTCTGGTCGGCATCTTTTACGAGATTGCGGGCCAATTCCCACTTCTTACCGGTGGGGAAGCCTGCACCGCCACGGCCACGGAGACCTGAAGCCAAAACAACGTTGATAACCTCATCGGGAGTCATCTCGGTCAAAGCTTTACCTAAAGCCTGATAACCGTCCATTGCTATGTATTCATCAATATTTTCGGGGTTGATAACACCGCAGTTGCGTAAAGCTACACGGTGCTGTGAGCGATAGAAAGTAGTGTCGTTCAAGGAAACATTTTCAACTGTCTCTTCAGAACCGGTGTCGTTATAAACCAAACGCTCAACCGGACGTCCTTTGAGAAGATGCTCTGAAACGATTTCTGCTACATCCTCGTCGGTAACACGGCTATAGAATGTACCGTCGGGATAAACGATGACGACAGGGCCTAAAGCACAAAGACCGAAGCAACCGGTCTGTACGATTTTTACTTCTTCGGCAAGGCCGTTAGCTGCAATTTGAGCTTCAAACTCTTTCTGTATTGCAACGCTTCCCGAAGAGGTACATCCTGTACCGCCACAAATAAGAACTTGTGCACGAATCATAATTATACCTCCAATTTATTAAGCCTTTGTTATTGTATACTCAGCGATAACCTTGCCGCCTTTGAGGTGCTTTTCAACAACCTCGGCAGCTTTTTCAGGGGTCATCTTAACATAGGTAACCTTTTCCTTGCCGTCCTCAACAATCTCGACAACCGGCTCGTACTGGCAAATGCCAATACAACCTGTCTGAGTAACGGTAACCTTGTCGGAAAGCTCAGCCTTGGCTACTTCCTCAACAAAAGTATTAAGAACCGGACGTGCACCGGCTGCAATACCGCAGGTAGCCATACCTACAACTACACGGACACCGTGTGTACCCTCACGGATAACGACCTTGTCCTTCATTTTGTCTCTGATTGCTGCGAGTTCTGCCAATGATTTCATATTATCGATTCCTTTCTGAAATAATTTATAAATTTAATGCTTGATACTGTTCTAAGAGGTTTTCTTTAATCCACATTATAACCTCAACAGTATTAAGCGGTACGTCACCTAATACTTCCCTTAGTTCCCTTGTGTCTAACCTCACCTCACCGGTTGGCGCCGAATGGGTAAACACAAAATCAAGGTGCTCATTACACTGAATAAGGGTTATTATGGTGGCTATGATATTTCCTAACGGAGTCATATCTATGTGATTCTTATAAAACAGTGCCTCGGTTTCGGTTCCGTGTGTATCAGGATATTCTCCCTCATAACGCGAAGTTATCGTAACACTTCCGCCTGTTTGCTCTGCCTGAAGTTTTAGCAACGGAATCCCTAAACCTACTTTACGGGTTGTTCTGGTGGTACAAAAAGGATTAGTTACATTTTCCAAAACCTCGGCCGTCATGCCACAACCGTTATCCTTAATCGAAACCCTTAAAGTCTCACTGTCTTCCACTATTACAATTTCAATTAACGATGCTTTAGCTCTTACCGAATTTTCAGCAATATCAAGAATATTTAAGGATAGTTCTTTCATTCTTCGCCTCTTAAAATCTTAAAAAGATTTTTTCTTACCAAATCACTGGAATACGGCTCGTCATTGATTTCCAAAAACGCCTCTGCATCCCTTATATCCCAAAGGTAATGGGCATCCGAGCTGACTAACAGCCTTTTTTCGTTCAAAACAGGGTGCTTAAACCGATATTCCTCTATTTTCTCGGCATCGTGAAACTCAGCCAAATGAAATTTCGGTGTCGGCGGGAAATCACCCAATACCGCAATGATACCGTTTGAAGTGCGGTCTACGTGAGCAGGATAGCACACACCGTTATACCTTCCAACAAATTTCGGGACCTCATCAACCGAAATGTCAGTGGCGTTTGACAAAAGATACTCATCGGTATCTATTATATTGTCCTCCTCATCCACTATCAGTTGTTCACCGAAAATGTCGGTACGGTTTTTAATAAGAATTCTGTGCTTTTCTACTTCCTCGCCGAACTTTAACGCCTCGTCCAGTTTTTCAAACAGACAAATTATATGAATATCCTCTGCGGTGGTCAATTCCATACCGGCTATTGGGATAATTCCGTTTTTTTTGGCGGCTTTAAAAAACGCCGGACAGTTTTTTGTGGTGTTATGGTCGGTCAGCGCCATAATATTAACTCCGGCCAAGGTTGCCATTCCGGCAATGTTCGAAGGAGTCATATCGTTATCGGCACAAGGTGAAAGGCAGGAATGAATGTGAAAATCGTAAGTGTAGCGGCTCATATCAATCTGCTTATTGTGGCGGCGGTCTCGTAAATAGGCTCATTCGTGGCTAAAACGTTTACACCCTTTTCCTCGGCCAAGGCCTTGACCTCTGAGTCCAACTCGACACCCTCGGAAAGAATAATACAGGCAGTGTCGGCAAGTGATGCTACGGCAATAATGTTAGAATTGGTCATAATGGTAACCCAAGCATCATCCGCCTTAGCTCTGCCCATAACCCAACTTAAAAGGTCACCGCAGTAAGCGCCACCGATTTTTCTTTCAGGCTCCGGCAAGGTTACAACCGAAAATCCTTTGTTTTCCGAAAGTTCTTTAACGGTCATAGCTACTCCTCGTCAATTAGCCAAAGCATTTAAACCCAATCAGATTTTGAAATAAGGATTTATTGCTGTGACTACTGATTATTTGCTGTTATTTATTCTTTAATTGCTCGTTTTGTTTTATAACACAAGCATCAACCGAACATTCACCTTTTATAACATCCTCTGCAAATGCACGGCAACTCGGTGCACCACAGGCACCGCAATCGATTCCGGGTAAATCTTCCCTGAGATTTTGAATGTCGGCCATCATTCTCATTGATTGACCGATATTATCCGAAAGTCTTGAAATAGGCTTATATGCCGGTACTTCCTGGAAAAAACAATCGTCAGGTATATACTTTTCGTCTTCATCCAAAAAGTTTTGTGATACCGGAAGGTATCTTCTTAAAGTTTGAAGTCTTGCTTTGGCTATAAACGGATTTTCGACCGTTAACACACCACCGACACAGCCGCCGGTACAGGCATTAAGCTCAATAAACTCAAGCTGGGGAATCATACCGTTTTCAATTTGATCAAGCATTTTGATGACATTTTCAATGCCATCGGCCGCCAGGTACTTATCGTTGAAAATAGCAGTGGCCTCACCGCCCGATGTTGCCCAGCTGATACCGATAACTCCCGAACGGGAAACCGGCACCGGAGTGATTTCACGCTTCATATAATTAATCAGCATAAAATAAATCTCACTAATCGGCACAACCAAATCGACGGCACTTTTATATGTGCCAAAGCCATTTTTCACATAGCTTGCCTTAGCAGGACATGGAGATATAAAGCAAACGCCTATATCGTCCTCTGTAAGTTCAGGATGTTCCTTTAAAGCACGTTGCTTAGCCTTGACCGCTGCAACTTCCATAGGAGGAAGCAATGGCATAAGATTATCCTTTAAATAAGGAAATCTTAAAGCAATCAGCCGCGCAATAACCGGACAGGCTGAACTGATAATTGGTTTTTTCACACCCTCGGTCTTTATGAGCAATCGGGTATACTCCGAAACAAATTCGGCGGCCTGTGAAACCTCATATACCTGGTCAAAGCCCATATCTAAAAGCCCCTGCAGACAATAATCAATATCGTCAAGCTCTTCAAATTGACCGTAAAGTGTCGGGGCAGGCAATGCAATACGCCACTTAAACTTTTCCATATCGGAAAAGCTGTTGCATACAGCACGCTTTGCCTTATGGGGACATACTCTTATACACTC
>JAZSCC010000164.1:0-5128 GCA_045602685.1 Acutalibacteraceae bacterium
ACCTATTGTACTGACCTCATTAAGCTGTACACGTAAGCCGATGCCTTCTCGCTTTAAATATGCTTCCTTTTTAGTCCAGATTTCAAAAAAACGTTCCCGACACTGCAAATTATCAGAATTAACATATTCCTTCTCAGAATCGGAAAAATATCGGTCTGCAAGTTTAAAATTAATATCTTTAACACATTCCGCATCAACACCGACCTCACAATCCGACACAGCCAATGCTACCAATCCTTTGGTATGCGAAACATTAAATTTTATCGGATTGCCGTCAATATAAGGCTTACCGTTTTGTGCTGTTTCAATCAATATATTATGCTTTTCAAAACCAAAGCGAGTACAAAGAACAGCCATTAAAAGCACCTGTCCAAAAAGGGACTGCAACCGCTTTTCATAACTTTTAATTTTCAATATTCTGTCCCTGTTATCCAGACTCAGCAATCCAAGCATTTTGCCGCAGACTTCCCTGCTCGGCTCAGTTACGTTTATTAAATATAACTCAGTCATTCCTTGTCACCCGCCTTTCATTTTTAATAAATAATCAAATTACCTTATAACCCTCTGCCTCAACTACAGTTTTTAAAGCCTCATCCGATATTTCTTTTTTTAATATAACAGTAGCCGAACCTTTTTCATGGCTGACCGCAACCGACTCAACACCGTCTAAAGCCTCTAACGCCTTTTTAACGTGTGACTCGCAATGCGTACACATCATACCCTCGATTTTTAATGTTTTTTCCATTTTTGTTTTCTCCGTATTTTTTAAAGATTTTGTATTATCGTATTTTTTATTGTAAATTGGCACGAAATTCAGTCTGAGTGCATTAAGCACAACGCAAATACTTGACAGACTCATAGCCAAAGCACCAAACATCGGATTCAATTCCCACCCAAATTTGTAAATAAACATACCTGAAGCTAACGGAATTCCGATACAATTATAAATAAATGCCCAAAACAGATTTTCCCGAATATTCTTCAAGGTTTTTTGTCCTAAACGAATTACTGCCGCAACATCAAAAAGATTACTCTTCATCAAAACAACATCTGCCGAATCAACAGCTATATCGGTGCCTTGACCAATGGCAATACCTAAATCCGCCTCAGTTAAAGCAGGAGCGTCATTTATCCCGTCACCCACCATTGCAACCTTACCGTACCGCTTTAAAGCCGTAACCTCATTTTTCTTTTCAATCGGTAACACACCGGCAATTATATGCTCAATTCCAGCCTCTTTACCTATTGCTTTGGCAGTATTTTGATTGTCACCCGTAAGCATTACTACCTTTATGCCCATACTTTTCAGTTCTCTTATAGCCTCATTCGACTCCGGCTTTATGGCATCTGCCACTGATATTATGCCGATTATTTCTGAATTTTCACTGAAAATCAACGGAGTTTCACCCTTATCTGACAGCTCGGTTACCAAACCTGATATTTCTCTTGGCACAGACATTTTTTGACTGATAAACCTTAAGCTTCCGCCAAGTAAATTACTTGTACCGAGCTTTGCACCTACACCGTTACCATGATAAGCCTGAAAATCGGAAACTTCCAAAATTTCTATGCCGTTTTCATTAGCCTTATCAACAACCGCACAAGCTAACGGGTGTTGAGATTTAAACTCTAATGCCGAGGCTAATTTTAAAACTTCGTTTTCCGACCTGTTAAGCGGATAAATGCCCATTACCTTCGGTTTTCCTGTTGTAACAGTACCGGTTTTATCCAAAGCGACTGTCTTAATTCGACCTGCGGTTTCAAGTGCCGCAGCAGTTTTAAATAAAATTCCGTTTCCGGCACCTACGCCGCTGCCTACCATTATTGCTACAGGTGTGGCCAATCCTAAAGCGCACGGACACGAAATAACTAAAACAGAAATTGCTCTTGACAGCGAAAAACCTATGCTTTCTCCCAAAATAAGCCACACTACCAAGGTGATTATTGCAATACAAATCACAACCGGCACAAACACACCTGAAACCTTATCTGCAACCCTTGCAATCGGCGCTTTGGTCATTGATGCATCCCGTACTGTTCTGATTATACCTGCTAAAGCCGTATCTTCTCCGACCCGGACTGCCTCGCATTTTAAATATCCGGAAGTGTTAACGGTTGCAGCCGAAACCAGACCACCTGCAGTTTTTTCAACCGGTATACTTTCACCGGTCAACGCGGCCTCATCCACTGTGCTTAACCCCTCTAATACAACACCGTCAACCGGAATACTGTCTCCCGGCTTAACTGCAAATATGTCACCGGGTTTAACTTCAGAAACCGATACGATTTTTTCCTCACCGTCAATCAAAAGACGTGCTGTTTTGGGACTCAAATTTAAAAGATTTTTCAATGCATCGGTTGTCCTGCCCTTTGCCTTTGCTTCAAGCAGCTTACCAACCGTAATAAGAGTCAGAATCATTCCGGCAGATTCAAAATACAATTCGTGCAAAAGATGCGGTAAATTATCCGTTAAGCCTTTAACAACAAGACAAGACATACTGAACGTTATAAATACGCTGTATCCAAAAGCCGCCGTTGCTCCCAATGCCACGAGAGTATCCATATTAGGAGAATGGTGTATAACTCCTTTTATTCCATTTATAAAAAAATTACGGTTTATAACTAAAATCGGCAGCGTCAAAATCAGTTGCAATAATGCCACCGCAACGGGATTTCTTTCAAAAAACTGCGGCAAAGGAAAATTCCACATTACATAACCCATTGAAATATACATTAATACTGCCAAAAAGCTTACAGATAAAATCAGCCTTTTTCTGAGCTTCGGTGCTTCGGTGTCTTTAAAAGAATAATCACTACCGTCACCTGAATTTTTACCCAAGACCTTTGCATCATAACCGGCTTTTCTGACTGCATTTACAATATCAGCAGGATTACCGCCCTCAACCATCATTGAATTTGTTAAAAGACTAACCGTGCAGGCTTTGACACCAACAACACTTTTAACCGTCTTTTCAACCCTTGTGCTACATGCAGCACAGGTCATACCCTTTACATTATACTGAGTCATTATATTTAATATTTCCTTTATTTCATTAATCTTTGTAAAACAGTCATGAGTTCGTCAACAGTTTCATTATTTCCCGAACGTATGTCATCGGTTACACAGGTTTTTATATGTGTGGTTAAAATTTCCTTATTAAAGGAATTCAATGCAGCGGTAACTGCTGCAACCTGAATAATAATATCGGTACAATAGGCGCTTGACTCAACCATTCTTCTTATTCCCCGAATCTGGCCTTCAATACGATTAAGTCGATTAATAAGGCTTTTATATTCATCAATACTTCTTTGTTTGTTTTTTTCTTGATTACAATGCTGCATATTCTACCTCTGTTGACAATATACCCATATGGGGTATATATATTATAATACGCATGACATTCATTGTCAACAATAAAAACCGCCATCCGTAACGCTTCTCAGAAATGATTTCAAAATTTAGCAATAACTATAAATTATTTTATACGTTTTTAATAAAATATCAAAAATACTATTGCATTTTTTAAAGACATATGATAAAATTACGGTGTGAAGCCACGTGCTTTCGGCAACCATCGGCCGCCTTATAATGTTTTACATATTCTTATTACAAATTTTGTAAAATATTAAAAGGTTTCCGGTTTTTGCAAACATTATTTTTATGGAGGTATTTATTAAATGTCTTTCAAGAGAATCTTATGTCTCGTTTTTGCTATCTGCCTTGCAGTTTCAGTTTTAGGCGGCTGTGGCAAAAAGGAAAAACCTACCGGCGACAATTCTTCAACTGCTTCGACTCCAAGCAGTAATGTTATCGTCGGTAATGACCCTGTTATTGAAGAGGGCTCAAAATATGACCCTGCTACTTGGGACCCATATGCTACAATGCCGGAGGAGTGCAAAGGCACTACTATCCGTCTTGCAGAATGGCCCGACACTGACGAGAGCTTTGACGCTTATATAAAAGCAAACATTTATAATGATATCGGTCTTAATTATGAAATGTTCTGGCTGCCGGCATACGGATACGTATCTGCTCTTATGACAAAAATCACAATCGGTGATATTCCTGATGTCTTCAAGTCAAATGAGCGTGACCAGGCATTCCCTCTCACCCTTCAGGTTGCTGCACCTATAAACAAGGTGTCCTCGGTTGACCTTAACGACCCTCGTTGGGACCAGTCGTTCTTGTCCGGTGCAACCATTGAAGGCAATACTTATATGGTTATGACTGTAGGTTGTCCTCTTTCCAACGGTAATATGGTTTTCTACAACAAGCGTTTATTCGAAGAGAACGGCTTTAAGTCACCCGCAGATTATTATGCGGACGGAACTTGGTCTTGGGATAATTTGTTAAAGTGTGCTAAGGATGTTAAATCACTTGGCAGCGACTATACCGGTGCTTGGCTTGAGATGGATATTCTTGCCGGTTCTCTTGGCACCTCTATCACAAAATACGACTTCTATGGTTCAAAGAAATTCCTCAACAACACCAGCGACCCAATGCTTTTAAAGGCACATCAGTGGTATGCTGATGCAAAAGAAGAAGGATACCTTGATGGTTCTATGGAATCTTTCATAGAAGGTAAATGCGCTATCTATGTTCGTGGTCCTTACGGTCTTAATAAGAGTGGATACTTTAAGGATATGGACCCCAATGATGTTGGCTTTACCTGGTTGCCCTCTTTTGAGGAAGGTGTAAAGGGACGCGTTTCTTCTATTTACGGCGCTCGTGGTATTGTTGATGGCGCTCCCAATGCTGAAGCCGCAGGTTATTTCCTCCGTTATTATCTTGATTATCATAACTGGGACCTCGACAACATCTATATTACTACTGAAGCAGGTCAGTTCTACTTTGAAATTACTGAAACTCTTGCCGAGGATAAGTATTATAACTTTGACGACCCCCTCTGCTACAATATCGGTTCTACCGCTAATTCTTCCTTCTATAGCAACCTTGACAACGTATCGAGCGCAGGTATAAAAACTGCTCTTGACTCTATTTCTAACGTAGTTGATGAAGCTGTTAACGCCGGTAACGACCTTATTGCTGCAAAAATTGAAGCCGACAGAATAACATACGGCAATTAATAAAACTACTTTATAACAAATCAAAACGCCTTCCGCTTTT
>JAZSCC010000165.1:0-4771 GCA_045602685.1 Acutalibacteraceae bacterium
ACCGCTTGGCCTCCGACTTACATTGCGGAGGGAGGGAATATAATGAGTTAGGTTCGTGTAAAAGAAAATGAATCGCTTGATAACGCGCTCAGACGCTTTAAGAGACAGACCCAGAAGGACGGAGTCATTCAGGAAGTCCGTAAGAGAGAGCATTATGAGAAGCCTTCTGTAAAGCGTAAGAAGAAATCGGAAGCTGCCCGTAAGCGCAAATTCCGTTAAATCTCACAAACTGAAAAGCAATCGGAAGGCAATTCCGGTTGCTTTTTGTATTTGAAAGGAAGAAGTATGGCAATATTTAAGCCGTTCGGTATTTTCAAAAGAATTACCGACATTAATATAGATTATTTGCAAAACAATAACATTGATACTTTGCTTTTGGATGTTGATAACACGCTGTCAACTCACCACGGTACTGTGTTGGTTCGAGGACTACGTAAATGGCTTGATACAATGGCGGAAAACGGCATTTCGTTAATAATAGTTTCAAACTCTAAACGATGGAGAATTGAACCTTTTGCGAAGCGATTGGGACTTGCCTATGTAAGCTTGGCATGTAAGCCGTTGCCGTTTGGTTACAGTAAGGCACGAAAATTGTTAAATGCTGAGAAAAACAAAACCGCGATTGTCGGCGACCAGATTTTTACCGATGTTTTGGGTGCCAATTTATACGGAATAAAATCAATTTTAGTCCGTCCGGTTAAATTAGAGGACGGTTGGAGCTTTAAGGTCCGTCGCTATTTTGAACGAAAATTACTAAAAGATAAATTTTAAGAAGGTGTAAAAATGCCTGCTATTTTCGGGCCCGCCGGATGCGGCAATTCGTTTTATGAGAAAAAATATAAATCAAGCTTAGATGTTCCTCAGTATGTAAGTGATTTTGGGCTTGATGCGTTCGAATATCAGTGCGGAAGAGGAGTTAACGTCGGTGAAGAAAAAGCGAGAGAATTTGGCAGACTTTCGGCTGACAAAAACATTCAAATCTCACTTCACGCGCCATACTATATTTCTATGTCAAGCGTTGAGGAAGAAAAACGCCTGAATTCTGTCAACTATATTTTGCAGAGTGCAAGAGCTGTTGATTTTATGGGTGGTAACCGTATTGTCGTGCATACCGGTTCGTGCGGAAAACTTGATAGGGCCGAGGCTTTAAGATTAGCCAAGGATACTATGACGTTATCACTTAAAGCTCTTGATGAAAACGGGCTTGGTCACATTCACATTTGTCCGGAAACAATGGGGAAAATCAATCAGTTAGGCACATTGGAGGAGGTTTTAGCTCTTTGTGAACTTGATGAAAGGCTAATACCGTGTATTGATTTTGGACATCTAAACGCCAGAACCTTGGGCGAGGTCAATTCAAGGGAAGCGTTTTTATTTGTGCTTGATCAAATCGGCAACCGATTGGGTGAATATCGCAAAAAGCATTTTCATTCTCATTTTTCAAAAATTGAATATACTAAAGGCGGAGAGAAAAAACACCTTACATTTGACGATACATTGTTTGGCCCTGAGCCGTTACCCTTAATGGAACTCATATATGATTTGAGATTAGAGCCGACGATTATCTGTGAATCTGACGGCACGCAGTCAGAGGATGCATTAACAATGAAAAAACTTTATCTTGAAAGGATGTCGAAATAAATGTCAGTAAAAAAAGTGTTAATTATTAATGGTCCGAACTTGAATATGCTTTCAATTCGTGAACCGAGTATTTACGGTAATCAGACATTAGATGAAATCAACGTAAATATTCAAAGCTATGCAAAAGGATTAAATATTGCCTGTGATTTCTTCCAGTCAAACTGTGAAGGTGAAATAATTAATGCCGTACATTCGGTATTAAAGCAATATGACGGTTGTATTATTAACGCCGGTGCATATACACATTATAGTTATGCTATATATGATGCAATAAAGGCTGTGGGTAAGCCGTTTATCGAGGTTCACCTTTCTAATGTTTATGCCCGTGAGGAATTCCGTAACTCGTCGGTTATTGCACCTGCTTGTGTGGGCAGTATTGCAGGATTCGGTAAAAACAGTTATTTTCTGGCAGTGAATGCAATCAAGGATTTGCTTAAATGATAAGAATTGCAAATACATTGCCCGAAAATACTGCGGCTTTGGTTTATACACCGATAAACCGACGTTATTTAACAGGCTTTGAATCATCTCTGGGATTTTTATTAATTTCAAAAAATGACAACTGTTTATATGTTGACGGACGCTATATTTTATCCGCAAAACAAAGTGTTAAGGAATGCAGGGTAGAACTTTTTTCGAAAATTTCAGATAGCTTAAAAGAATTCATAAGCAAAAACAATATTAAAACCCTTTTCTGTGAGGAAGGTTTAACGGTTGCTGAGCTTAAACGCTTTCGAAATGTTCTGACCGACCTTGAGGTCACTGCTGATTGTGATTTACAAAAAGATATTGAAGCTTTGCGACAAATTAAAACCGACTATGAGGTTGAATGTATAGTTACGGCTCAGCGTATTGCTGAAAAGGCTTTTACTGAAACTTTAAATTTTATAAAAGTCGGTGTGACTGAGCGTGAAATTGCAGCAGAACTTGAATACCGAATGAAGCGTTACGGCTCGGAAATGCCGTCATTTGATACTATAGTGGTTTCGGGTTATAAGTCTGCAATGCCGCACGGTGTACCGGACGGAAAATTGATTGAGGCCGGAGATTTTATCACTATTGACTTCGGTGCGGTATGTTCAGGTTATCATAGCGATATGACACGTACTTTTGCGGTTGGATTTGCTACCGATAAGATGCAGGAAGTATATAATACTGTTTTGCAGGCACAGAAAGAGGCCGAGAATTCGGTTAGGGCAGGAGTAATGTGCTGTGAGGTTGATAAAGCGGCAAGGGATGTAATTGCCAATTCCGGTTATGCAAAATATTTTACTCACTCAACCGGTCACGGTATCGGACTTGAAATTCATGAGATGCCGACGGTGTCATTTTCGTCGGAAATGAAACTCAAGGCAGGAAACGTGGTTTCCAATGAGCCGGGCATTTATATCGAAAATGAATTCGGAGTGCGAATTGAGGATATGCTGCTTGTAACCGAAAACGGTTTTCAAAATCTTACTAATTGTGAAAAATCAATTATAATTCTATAAAATACGCAAAATAAGTCTTGAAATTAATCAAGAAATAAGATATTATAATATATATGAAATTACAAAATGTTTATAATTGTTATATGGAGGTAAAAAACTATGGTAACTGCCGGTGATTTCAGAAACGGTGTAACCTTTGAAATGGATGGAAAGGTATACCAGATTATTGAATTTCAACATGTAAAGCCCGGTAAAGGCGCTGCCTTTGTCAGAACTAAAATCAGAAATGTTATTGAAGGCTCGGTTGTTGAAAAAACTTTCAACCCGACTGAAAAATTCCCGACTGCTTTCGTTGAGAGAAAGGATATGGAGTATTCTTATTCAGACGGTGACCTTTATTACTTTATGGATAGCGAAACCTACGAGCAGGTTCCCGTAAGTGCTAATGAACTTGGCGATAATTTTAAGTTCGTTAAGGAAAATATGGTTTGCAAGGTTTTGTCTTATAAGGGCAAGGTTTTCGGCGTTGAGCCGCCGACTTTTGTTGAACTTGAGGTTACTCAGACTGACCCCGGTTTTGCAGGTAATACTGCTACTAACGCTACCAAGCCTGCCACTTTGGAAACCGGCTGTGAAATCCGTGTTCCGTTGTTTATTAATGAGGGTGATATGATTCGTATTGACACCAGAACCGGTGAATATATGGAGCGTGCATAAGGTTTAAATAAACCTTAATATATTATGTTATTATCATTATCCCAAAAGGGAAAAGGAGAAAACTTATGACAGTTTCTGAGAAAGTTGCTTACATCAAAGGTCTTGCAGAAAACGCCGGTTTTACCGACGATTCTAAGGATAAGGTGTTAAAAGCTATTATTGATGTTTTGGAGGATATTGCCGATTCAATCGGAGAAATTAACGAGCAGTTAGATGCCGTTGATGAGGACCTTGCTATTTTAGAAGAGGACTTCTACGAGGACGAGGATGAGGAGTTTGATGATGACGATTTCTGTTATGAAGTTGAGTGTCCTGCTTGTCACGATGTAATTTACCTCGACGATGAAATGATTGATGAGGGCGGCATTAAGTGTCCGAACTGCGGTCAGGAGCTTGAGTTTGACATCAGCTGCGATGAATGCGGCGGTTGTTCAGGCTGTGACGACGAAGATTAAATCAAAAAATTCGGGCATCCTATTCGGGTGCCCGTTTTTTAAATTAATTTGGAAGGTGACTTGATGGCTGTTTTAGAGAATGTTTTACAGTATACTACGGCAAGCAATACTGAAAACGGCAAAGTTTCGGCAATTATCGTTTGTGGCGGAAGCTCTGAGAGAATGAATGGCGTTGATAAAATGTTTGCCGAGGTTAACGGTATTCCGGTGTGTATAAGGTCTGTGATGGCTTTTCAAAACTGCAAGGAAATTACCGATATTGTCGTTGTCACAAAAGAGGAAAGCATGTTAAAAATGCAGCAGCTCTGTTCTCAGTATAAACTCACTAAAGTTACCGATATTGTTGCGGGTGGTAATTGTCGTCAGAGGTCGGTTTATAATGGATTAAAACAATTGACGGATGATACTGATATTGTATTAATTCATGACGGTGCCCGGCCATTTGTTACTGAAAACTGCAATTTAAGGGTGATAGACGGTGCTAAGATGAATACGGCCGTCACCTGTGCCGTTAGTCTTAAAGACACA
>JAZSCC010000166.1:0-2040 GCA_045602685.1 Acutalibacteraceae bacterium
ATTCCCGGCAGAGTTGTATCGGCTAAGGACGCAACCGGTAAAAATATGGCTACAAATTATGAGGTTAAGGTTGAAGCTAAACCGGGTAATACGTTAGTTACTTCATTGGATTCATACGTTCAAAGCGTTTGTGAGAAATACTTAGACCAAGCCATTATAGATAATAAGGTTATTGAACGCGGTGCAGTAGTTTGTATGAATGTTAACACCGGCGAAATTATTGCTTTGGCTGTTAAAGGAGATTTTGACCCCAATCAGCCGTTTGCCCTTTCCGAAAGTGACCAAAGCTTAGTTGATGCTTTACAGGGTGATGAAAAAAATGAGAAGCTTAAGGAGCTACGCAACCGTCAGTGGAGAAATAAGGTTGTTTCGGATACCTATGAACCGGGCTCGGTATTTAAGGTTGTTACTGCCGCGATGGCTTTAGAGGAAGGCGTAACATCTCTAGGTAATCATTACAGCTGTAATGGCTATATTGTTGTTGCAGGACGAAGAATTAACTGCCATAAAAAAACCGGACACGGCGCTGAAACTTTGACTCAGGCGGTGCAAAATTCTTGTAACCCGGTATTTATTACATTTGGTCAGCAGTTGGGATTAAAGACATTTAATAAGTATTATGATGCCTTTGGTCTTCGTCAAAAGACCGGGATTGACCTGCCGGGCGAAAGTAGTCCTATTTATTATAATGCCGATAAAATGACTATTTCGGACTTGGCATCTTCTTCATTCGGTCAAACCTTCCAGGTTACGCCGATACAAATGATTACTGCCGTATCGGCTGCTGTTAACGGCGGATACTTAGTTCAGCCACACATTGTAAATAAAATTATAGATGCTGACGGAAACACTGTAAAAACAGTTGGAACAACAGTAAAACGTCAGGTTATTTCGTCTAAAACCTCTGAAACAATATGTACATTAATGGAAGCGGTTGTTGACGGCGGAGGCGGAAAAAATGCATACGTTTCGGGTTACCGTATTGGCGGTAAGACCGGTACATCACAAAAATTAACCGATATCAACCAAACCGGTGAAAAGGCGATTTACATAGCGTCATTCTGCGGTGTTGCACCTATGGATGACCCGGAGTTTGCTTTACTTGTTATGCTTGATGAACCTACAGGGGATGCATATTACGGCGGTACAATTGCTGCGCCCGTAGGCGGACAGATTATGGCGGAAATTTTGCCTTATTTAGGCTATGAGCCTCAGTATAGCGAGGAAGAGCTTTCAAAAATGGCTGTCAAGGTACCGTCTGTTACAGGCCAAACAGTTGACAGCGCAAAAAATGCGGTTATGAATAAGGGTTTAAAATATGAGGTCATAGGTGAGGGAAATACTGTTGTTAAGCAGTTCCCGACGGCAGCCGACTCACTGTATAGTGACGGTGTTGTTATGTTATACACCGAAGAAACTGCAGAAATTCGGAAAACAGAAGTACCGAGCTTTGCAGGACTCTCAATTAGTGCTGTAAACCAACTTGCCGCAAACAAGGGTATAAATGTACGATATTCCGGTGTACAAAGTGCAGGCAACTCAGTTGCATCCTATAAGCAGGATATACCCGAAGGAACTGTTGTTGACCGAGGTACGATAATAACGGTTTACTTCCGTACAACCGAAACGGCTGAATAATGTGAGGATATTATGAAGTTATATAATTTAATAAATGATTGTGCCGAAAATATCTCTAATGTTGAAATAACGGGTGTCACTTGTGATTCCCGAAACGTGCAAAAAGGTAATATATTTGTTTGTATTGACGGAGTTACGTTAGATGGACATAAATTCGCAAAGTCTGCATTTGATAGTGGTGCGGCTGTGATAATATGTCAGAAGGATGTCGGATTGCCTAATCAAATTATAGTAAATGATTCACGTCGTGTGTTTGCTAAGCTTTGCGCAAAATGGTTTTCAGAGCCTGCAAAAAAACTTAAGCTTATCGGTATTACCGGTACAAACGGCAAAACCTCGGTTTCATATATGGTTAAGAGTATACTTGAACATTGCGGACATAAGGTTGGACTTATTGGTACT
>JAZSCC010000167.1:0-7874 GCA_045602685.1 Acutalibacteraceae bacterium
CACGTAAAACGTCGGGCACCGCCAAGGGCGGTCGAGGTTTTAGTGGGCGCAGAGTATCCTGCCACCCCAGCCAAACAGAAAACCGACAAGTTTCGACTTGTCGGTTTTTTAACTAAACCCACCCTTGCGGATGGGTTTGTCTTTTTTTGACACTTGCTTAATTTGGATTGGTTTTCCTTTTTTGCATTGGTATAATTGTCGCCGACTTTTGCAAAATAATATTAAATCGCTTTGCTTAAAGGTGCAAAAAATGAACAAAAAAAGAACAACCTTGTTAACCATATTTGGTAGTATACTTATCGGCTTTGTTAACGGCTTGTTGGGTGCCGGAGGCGGTATGCTGGCTGTCCCCGTTTTAGAAAAACACGGTATAAAAAGAAAAAACGCTCATGCAAGTGCTGTTGCCGCAATACTGCCCATATCGTTACTTTCTGCTGTATTATATTTAATGAACGGTAGCGTCACCGTCGGGGATGCTGTAAAATATATTCCTTGGGGGTTAATCGGTGCCGCCTTAGGAACCTTTGTTTTAAAAAAACTGCCCGATAAATGGCTTCGAATCATCTTCTCTTTGTTTATGATTTGGGCAGGAATAAGAATTTTTATGAGGTGATAAATTATTTTTAATATTCCCGTTATGTTGGCCGGCTTTTTGTCCGGAATGATAGGTTCAATGGGCTTAGGCGGTGGCGGTGTTCTGCTGATTTACCTCACTGTTTTTGCCCACGTTGAACAACTGAACGCCCAAGGCATAAACCTCTTGTTTTTTCTTCCTGTCGGTTTATCTGCCGTTATAATTTACTCTTTCAAACGCCTTATTGAATGGAAAACCGTTTTAAAAATATGGCTCGGGGGAGTTTTGGGAGCGGGCGGCGGATTTTTATTGGCACATGCAATCGAAACCAATCTGTTAAGCAAAATGTTTGCCGCATTTTTAATAGTATTCGGTGGCTGGCAATTAATAACGAATAACAAAAGTGCTAAAAATTAAAAGAGAGGGTAAAGGCTACTTCTCATAAGGTTGTTTAAAGCCGATAGATTCAAAAACGAATCTATCGGCTTTCTCTATACTCTTAAACCAACAAAAATGTATGCAAATTCTGTTTCTCTGCAATCTAATAGTAATAGACCGGAATTGATAAAATATTCTTTTGTCTCATCAGGATTATCAGGGTATATTTTGATTTTTCTGTCTCCATAATTTATACACTCATTTTGATTTTTATCAATAGATAAAATTAAATACCCTTTTGGATTTAACAAAGAATATATTTTATTGATACACTTTTGTTTCTCCTGTATGTGCATAAAAGTTAACGAAGAATATACAACATCAAAAGTGGTATTAAAATTGTAAGTTATAAAATCAGCACATATTAACTTAACGTTTTGATATTGCAATAAGTTGTGTGCGGCTCTTTCTATTGTCTTTGGGGATATATCTATACCAAAGAATTTATTGCATAGCGGTACGGTTTTTAATGCAAGACGTCCTGTGCCAACGCCGATTTCTAAAACAGTTTTTGTTTTGTCAAGTTTCATTTTATCGATAAAAACTTGTCCGTCCCACTTGTCCATATATTCTTTTAAGGGTTCAGGGTCATATACAGGGTCATTATTTTCATCAATGAGTTTATTATAATGTTCGATTACATTCATATAATTTTCTCTCCTTTCGGATAGAACCAGCATCGCATTTGTAAGTACAAATGCTGTCAAGGGCTAAGCCCAAACCCTTATTTTGATTTTATAGTTTTAAGCGAAGATATTAACATTCTGCGAATTGCACCGCAATCATTTTGTAACGCTTTATAATCTTCCTCATTTATACAATTGGTTTCAAATAGAATTTCAAGCCAATATTCAGTCTCATAACACTCTTTCTGAGCAATTTCAAGTTTAGAAATAAAATCTTTTGTTCCTTATGCGTATTGCGCTTCGTGTAAATTTGCACCTATTGATGTAGCAGAACGAAGTAATTGATTTATTAAAACTGATTCTTTATGATTTGATTTCATATCACGACAGAGAAAAACAACGTTTTTTGCAAACTCTTTTGCCTTATCTCTTAAAATGCTGTCAGCCATCGTAATCACCTCTAAATTTATTATACATAAAAGCTGGTAGTCTTACAAGTTTTATTCCGACTTTGTCGGAGTGATATTATTGCCATAAGGCAATAGTGATATTGAAACCTTGCGGTTTCAGTGTTATTTTATTCGCCTGCAAAACTTGCGAAGCGAATACCACTCGGCGAAAGCCCGAATATCACTGCGAAGCAATAGAACTCGCCTATGGGCGAATAAAACTGCGAGACTTCCCTTAGAGAAGTCTCGCAAACCCCTCCCTTTTGCTATTAAAATTGAATTATATTTTACTTTTTCGGGTTTTAAGCGTTTTTACTATCCAAATTATTATAAAGAATACAACACTTCCGAAAATTCCGCCCAAAGTGTCAATGGTCATATCCGTCAACTCACAGCTTCGGCCCTCGACAAACAGCTGATGAACTTCATCGCTCACAGCATAAAAACCGGAAAACACAGACGGAACCGTATAGTATACCTTTCTTTTAAGATTAAACGCCCGCAATGCATTGGCACAAAGGAAGCCCAAAACCGCATACTCGGCAAAATGTGCAAGCTTGCGCACCGCATACTGCCAATCTTCTACAATATTAAATCTTTCTGTTGGTGACAGCGTTTCAAAATCCCGGTTAAAAACACGTGCGAGAGTTTCAATAACACTACTGCTTGTAACATCAGAATCCGGTGCCGGTTGTGCCGAAAACATAAAAATCACCGTCATCCAGCCGATAAGCAACGCAAGCGATATAGCACGGTCAAATTTTCGCCATTTCTTCACTTTTCCGCCTCCCTTTTTTAAATTTTATCACAACTAACACTTTATTACAACAAAAAGAATATTGTATGTTTTTTCTGACCACAATATAATAAATTAATCTCTTAAGGTGATAAAATGAAAAAACTGTTTTGGTTTTGCGTTTCACTGTCAGGCGCATTTTTTCTCTTTTGCTTGATAGCCTTCCTGTGTGTTTTTTTGTCGAAATACAAAGAAAACTCGCAACCGCCGGTCGCAGAAACTCCGATTACCGCCGCTGTGCCTTCCGAAACCCTTTTTTTGACAGTGATTTTTGCCAATGACGAAAAAACCCTGCTGTGTGACCTTGAAATTACGCCTAAAAACGATACCGTTATCTCAAACTCGGCCGAAATAAACGAAAAATATGTCGAAACAACGGAGGATGAGGACAACACCTTTGAACTCTATCCGTTCATCGGACGTTGTCTTTCGGTTGACGGCAAAAAAAGAAATACTTTTATTTTAACCGATAATGAAAATTTCAGTAAAATTACTGACATATCAGGCGGAATAGTGTATAATGATAATTTAGAGGGTGAGCAGCTTTTAACAGGCGTTCAGGTATTGGTTCGCTTAGACCGTCGGCTTTTTGAAAACGTATGCCATCAAATAGCTGAAAGAACCTTTTTAACCGACAACCGAAAGCTTTTTAGCTATATTACTGAAAACACCGTAAACAATCTCTCTTATCCGGACATTTACTCTGTATACTATTGATTTTTGCGAAAGGAAAACCGTTTTGAAAAAATTTCTTGCACTCATTATTATTACTCTGATTTTAATATGTACTTCGGGTTGTAATTTGCCGTTTGTCGGCGAAACCAAAACAAAAAAGCCTTCTGAAATCACCGAGGCTGATTCTGTATCAGAATTTAACATCTATCCTGAAAATATAAAATTTGAATTCAAGGACAAATTCCAACGTGCCGGTTACCGTCAACTTAACGACAGTCAAAAAGGTGTTTACATACTCCTTGACAACGCCGTTTTTAAAATGCAGACCGGTTACATATCCTTAGGAGATGTCTCTCAGCATGACATAAACAAGGCTTATCTTGCTTTAAGGAATGACCGTCCCGAATATTTCTGGATACCTATGTCATACTCCGTAAGAAGCCACGGATATTCAAATGAACTTTGCTTTGCAAAATCTGAATCGGATTGGCTGTATACTGCATCTGAACGCAAAAAATACGAGTCCGAAATATTAAAAACTCTCACCGACTTTAACCTTAATCTTGTGGGTAACGAATCCGAGTTTGACCGCGAGCTTGAAGCCCACGATTTTTTAACAAGCTTAATAGAATATGACCACTCAAGTGTTGATAATTATGAAAAGAACCTCTCTGCCTGGGATATTGTGGGAGGTATCTGTAACGGCAAAGCAGTTTGCGAAGGTTATTCAAAATCAATGCAGGTTTTTTCCTATATGCTTGGGCTTGACTGCGCCACGGTAACCGGCGTTGCAGCCGAACCGCATATGTGGAACGTAATAAACATTGACCAAAACTGGTACCATCTTGACCTTACTGCCAACGATTCGGATAACAAAGGTTATCATTTTTACTTTAACGTTACAACCGAATATGTTTTAAAAAGCCGTACAATTGACACTTCTTTTGACGCCGTAACCGATATAAATTCAGAAAGTCGCAGTAATGTTTTCCTTCCCAACTGCACCGCAACCGAGCAAAATTACCATGTCGTAAACTCACTTTACATTGCAAAAGAAAATCAAGTGCAATCGACAGTTGTCAGCATAATCTGTGATGCGCGCCGACAGGGCAAAAACCTAGTTGAGTTTGCCGTTTCGCCCGAAATGGACTTCGTTTTCGGCTCGGCCGACGCTTTAAAAGTGTTTAAGCTTGAAAAGTGCATCTCGTTAGCCAATTCCGAGCTTGGCTCAAAGCGTATAAAAAAATACAGCTACGGAGGTATTGACGGCGCTCTTGGATTTATGATTTCTTGGTAAAGTTTAACAACTGTTAACACATTGTTAAATTTTAAGTGTTAAAATTTATATACTTTACTTTAAGGAGATTTTTAATGCTAAAACTTAATAATATCACAAAAATTTACGGCGCGGGTGAAGGCGATTCAATCCATGCGCTCCAAGGCGTAAATATTGAGTTTCGCAAAAGCGAATTTGTTTCGATTTTGGGCCAATCAGGTTGCGGGAAAACCACGTTGCTGAATATAATCGGCGGTCTTGACCGCTATACCGAAGGTGACTTAATCATAAACGGCCGCTCAACCAAAGAATACCGTGACCACGATTGGGATACCTATCGTAACCATTCAATCGGCTTTGTTTTCCAAAGCTATAATCTTATCCCTCACCAAACCGTTCTGTCGAACGTTGAATTAGCCCTGACGCTTTCAGGTGTTTCCAAGCAGGAGCGTCGTAAAAAGGCCGTTGCCGCACTCGAAAAGGTGGGACTTTACAACCAAATACACAAAAAACCCAATCAACTGTCGGGCGGACAGATGCAACGTGTTGCCATAGCACGTGCACTGATTAACAACCCTGAAATTTTACTTGCCGATGAACCGACAGGTGCTTTAGACTCCGAAACAAGTGAACAAATTATGGAGTTACTCAAAGAGGTAGCCGATGACCGACTCGTCATAATGGTTACTCACAACCCCGAGTTGGCCGAAAAATATTCCACCCGTATTATAAAGGTGCTTGACGGACGGGTTATTGACGATTCCAACCCATATGATTCTTCAAAAGAAGCAACAACCGAAAACAACGCGGTCTGCGAAACCTCAGACTGTAATTGCTCTCAAAAAAATTCGGGCAGAACCAAGTCGGGCAAAAAGACTAAAGGCACATCTATGTCTTTTTTGACTGCACTTTCGTTAAGTCTTAACAACCTTTTAACCAAAAAAGGCCGTACCTTTATGACCTCTTTTGCAGGCAGTATCGGTATTATCGGCATAGCGCTCATTCTATCACTCTCGTCAGGATTTCAAGCATACATTGACAAGGTTCAGGAAGATACGCTTTCCTCCTACCCCATCACCATTATGGCTGAAGAGGCCGATATGTCAGCATTGTTTCAGTCTATGGCTGACAACGAGCAGGACCGTCAAAACCGTGAGAACGACAAGGTTTATGCCAACACCGATATGTACGATATGATGAACGCACTGTTTAATTCCGATTCCAAGCAAAACGATTTAAAAACCTTTAAGGCTTGGATTGACAGCGGCAAAAGCGGTATTGACAAATACATTACCGCCATACAGTACGGTTATAACACACCTCTTGATGTTTACGTTGCCGACACCTCAAAGGGCGTTTTAAAGGCAAATGACTATATGGCACTCTTCGGCGATATTTCGGGCACCGAAAATTCTACCTCAACGGGCGGCGGAATGATGAATATGATGTCAGGCTCCGGCTCGGTTAAGGTTTTTAATGAAATAATTTGCAAAAAAGACGGCACCGGTATTAACGATTTGGTTTTTGAACAATATGAGCTTTTAGACAGCCAAACCATGCACTGGCCAACCGAAAAAAATCAAATAATACTTGTAGTAAATGATCATAACGAGATTTCGGAATCATTCCTTTATGCCTTAGGCCTGCTCGACAGAGAAGAATTAGGCACCGTTTTGCGTAAAATTATGGCCGGCGAAAAGGTCGAGGACGTTGACATCAGTGCAACCTGGTCCTATGAGGATTTACTGGGTTTGAAGTTCAAGCTTATTCTTCCAACCGATAAATTTCAGGCGGTTGACACCGACTCTGACGGAAAAAACGACCGCTTTATTGACCGCAGTTCCGACGAATCTTTTATGAAACTATTGTTGGCTTCTGCCGAGGAATTAGAGGTTGTAGGTATCGTTCGTCCTAAGGCCGATGCGGTTTCCACGGTTTTACAAAACTGTGCCGTAGCCTATACCAAAGAGTTAACCGATTGGTATATTGATGAAATCAATATATCAGAAATTGTAAAACACCAGATTGACAACAAAGATACTGATGTCTTTTCAGGATTGCCGTTTGTGACTGATGTGCCGGACTCTGACGAAAAGAAAGCCGATAGCTTTCTTTCATGGTTTTCAAAGCTTGATACCAAAGCACAAATTTCGGTTTACAGTCATATGGCATCAACCCCTGACACCGCCGTCTTACAAAGCTTAGTTGCCAACGAAATGGCAAAGTACCCCACCCGAGATGTACAGGAAAACTTTATTATTATGCTTTACACTCAACAAACTGCCGGCGGTAATGATACAGGGATGAGCGAGGAAAATGTGCGTAGTATGCTAAAATCTATGACCGACGCCGGAATATACGATTTGGTATATCAGGCCTTAACCGAAATGGTCAAAAGTCAATATGCCGCAACGCAAACCGCCCGTCTTAAAGCTATGCCCGAGGCGGCAATAATCAGCGAATACGAAGCCGTTATAAACGGCGCCGACACGGTCGAGCTAAGCCGTTTTTATGACACAACCTCACAACTAAGGTTTTCCGAAAGCTCCTTAACCGAAAATCTTACGACAATCGGTTATTCCGACAAAAATGACCCCAGCAAAATTAATTTTTACGCCGCAACCTTTGAGGATAAGGATAATATCGCCAAGCTTATTTCCGATTACAACAGCAATAAAACCGAAGAAGAAAAAATCACCTACACCGACTATGTTGCCCTTATGATGTCCTCAATAAGCAATATTGTTAATATGGTTTCTTATGTGCTTATTGCATTTGTTTCAATTTCTTTGGTGGTTTCTTCAATTATGATTGGTATTATCACCTATATTTCTGTGCTTGAAAGAACAAAGGAAATCGGTATTCTCAGAGCTATCGGTGCTTCAAAGAGTGACGTTTCAAGAGTGTTCAATGCGGAGACTATCATAGTCGGTCTTGCGGCGGGTATAATTGGTATTGGTGTGACGTTAATTCTATTGATACCGATAAATGCGATTATCACACACTTCACTTCGATTTCAAACCTTGCATCATTGCCTAC
>JAZSCC010000168.1:0-2978 GCA_045602685.1 Acutalibacteraceae bacterium
AGGAAGACAAGTCCAAACAGCAACTCCTTGGCTCACAGAACGACATGGCTACGATCCGACTTCGGTGGAGTTAGGGTTCCCGATTGAAATAGACATTCATCTGACGGTTGATGGGGAGGTTGTGGTTTTCCACGATGACACCTTAGACCGTATGTGTGGCGTTTCGGGCAGGGTAGAGGATAAAAGCTTGGCTGAACTTAAAGCGTTGAGATTGAAAAATACCGAATATGAAATTCCTACATTAAGAGAATGTTTAGAAGTTGTTAATGGTAAGGTTTTATTGTTGATTGAGTTTAAGTGTGCTTCCTTGAGGTGTAGCGAATTATGTCAAAAGACTGATGAAATATTGGCAGGATATAAGGGCAGTTATCTTATTCAGTCTTTTTATCCTACAGTTCTTCGGTGGTATAAGAAAAACCGTAAGACAGTTTGCCGAGGCCAGCTTGCCGAGCGCTTTAAGGGTGAGGCCGTTCAAAAGAAAATGGCCGGAAATTTGTTGTTTAATTTCTTAGGCCGGCCTGACTTTGTATCCTATAAACATAGCGATGCCAAGAATTTGTCATTCCGATTCGCAACAAGGTTAGGAGCATATCCGGTCGGATGGACCTTTCAATCAAAGGGTGATTTAAAAAGAAACGGCAGGCACTTCAAAACATATATTTTTGAGTCATTTTTGCCTGACAAAAAGGATATTTAAGAATAAAAAAGCGACCAGCCTCGGCTGGTCGCTTTTAAGTTGAGCACAAAATATAAAAAATTCAGCAAGTAGGGAGATTTTTATTTCTTCAAAATTTTTCGGATTGCCTTGATGAGTTTCTTTAATTCATTGGTTTTGTTGAAGAAAATCATACCAAAGAAGAATAATGCGATTGCTAAGGCTAAACTGAAAATTACGACTAATATAATGATTATTGTTTTTAAAATTTTCCAAGCAATCGAGCCGGAATTCTCTTTTTCGGCAGGTTTTTCGGTTACCAGCATGAATTGTGTGCATTCGTTTGTTTCAACAGCTGCGTATCCGCCTTTTGCAATAACCTTAAAGCAGGTGATACCCCCGTGAGAAGCTTGCTGATAAACGGTGATTTCCTTGCCTTCAAATTTCGGGTCAACAGGCAGGTAGACCGTTAAGTTTCCGTCATAATCGGTTGAAGTGAAGATTACGTCAAAGGATGAAATTATATTACCCCAGCCCGACGATGCGGCAAGCGTTGAATAAACGGTACTGTTGGGGTCTAAAGGTAAGGCGGTTACGCTTTCATCAGGACTGAAATAGCCTGCTATTTTCACCGAGGTATTACGGTCTAAAACCTGATAGAAACCAAAATTTGAAACGTTAAGTTTACCTTCAACGAAGGTAATAGTATAGTTGTCGCCCAAGGACAGAGTGCCTTGTGTTATGGCATATTCTCCGGCAGTGATTCCCGAGGCTCTTTCCAACTCACCGGTAACTGTGTTTCCGGAAACAAGCTGTTCCGAAAGCTTATAGGTTAAAGTGGGTTCGGGACTGCCCATAGTCATAACCAAGTTGTCTGCGGTGACTGTAATCGGGCGAGGAGTAATAGCGGCATTGAGCGCTATTGTATCCGAACTTAAGGCATATTTATTTGCATCGTTTCCGGTAAGCTTTAATCCGCTTAATATAACCTTGGTTGCCTTTTTAACGTCGGCATTATCGTATTGCGCTTTATCAAATGCCAGTTTTACGTCATGTGTTTCAGAAAAACCCGTCAGTTTATAGTTTTTATCGGTAACTAAGGCGGTAAGAGTACCGTCATAAACTTTAGTTATGGCTTCACAGCCTTCGGTTGAAATCTTGACCTCCGGCATTAACGCAAGATTTACGTTGAAAGCAGGGACTTCATCGTCGGGATATATGAAATTTTCTATTTCAATATCATCTTCCCAGACGGAAACTTTGATAGTTTCCGAAAAGAATCTGACCTCTACTTTTTTATTGTCGATAATAGCTAATTTGTTGTTGCAGCTTTTTAACTTTAGAGAAAAGTATTTATTTTCAGGTGTCTCGGCGCCAAAACTGTAAACAGCTTTCCCGTCGGTGTTGGTTTTTGTGCTGACTGTGAAATCGTTCAACTTTGTTTCATTGGTAATATTTGCTTCGTCTTTTATATCGGCAGATGTGACCTCGAAAACAAAATCGGTATTTACTGGTACAACATTGTTAATTTTACATTCTAAGGTGATTGTAAAAGGCGTGTCATTATTTGTGGCAAATGCCGTAATGGGCAAAACCGTAATCACCAAAGCTAACAAAAACAAGGCTGCTATTTTTTTAAATTTCATTTTCTGACCTCCGTTTATTATGTGTATATTAATAATCAAGTATATCTTTTCATTCCGTGTGTAAATAATAAACTATTCTTTTGAAAAGTTCAACAAATATAACAAAATTGTAATTTAGGATAACAAAAATGATATTGATTTAATGCTCTTGAAAAAGCAGTAAATATGTGGTAAAATATTAAATATTAAATTGGATAGTCCGATGTACTGAAAAGTGGTGGTAACGGTGGCTGAGTGTAGCTGTGATACTTGTACATATTTTGTATATGATGAGGATTGTGATGGTTATGTCTGTTTTGCCGATATGGATGAGGATGATTATATCCGATTTCAAGGCTTAAAGGATAAGGGCTGTCCGTTTTATCGCTTGGATGATGAATATAAAATAGTCCGTCGGCAGAATTAATATAACTATAAAAAAGGAGAATAATTATGGAAAAATATGCATGGAAAGCAATAGTTTTAGAGGGAAAGTTGGACGAGTACATAAAGCGCCACGATGAAATTTGGCCTGAGATGTTAGATGTTTTGTCAGAAGCAGGTATTGTAAATTACACAATCTGGAATGTCGGTAATGAGCTTTTTGGTTATTATGAGTGTGAAAAAGGCGTTGATTTTGCTGCCAAGGTACAGAGTGAAAGTGCGGTTGTTGACCGTTGGAATGAATATATGAAGGA
>JAZSCC010000169.1:0-5330 GCA_045602685.1 Acutalibacteraceae bacterium
AATATCACCCTCGGCAGAATATAAGCGGTCTTCTAACCCGGCAAGCTTTAAAATGTTGTATATACGGGAATTTTGATTGTTGCTTTCATTATTGCGAAAACGCTCGAATGTTAAAAACTGCTTTTTAAAATTAATGGCAAAAGCAGTACCGTGAAAAGAATCGGTGCACACATAAGATGCATTTTTAATGAGTGACAAAAACTTTTCAGGGCCTATTGGTGCTTGAATACAACCCGGCAATTTAAAATCCTTTTCAAATACCGGGATAATCTTAACTTTAAGATTTAGTTTTTTTGCAATAAAATATGTCCTTTTTAAATATTTTTTATTGCTACGTAAAAAATATGCAACAAGATACGGCTTATTATTTGTTTCGGAAGCCACAGAAAACTCGCACCACTCATCATCGCTTAACAACAGCGTAGGGTCTACAACCGTTTTAACCTTTTTGCCTGTTAAATTCTCTATCAGTTCGGAACCGCTTTTTTCCCTCGTGGAAATCCACTTAAATCGTGAAGCAAGTTCCTTAACTCGATATGCAATATCCTTATCTTTTATTTCTTTTAAGCCAACACTCGGCGCAAAGGCTATCATTTTATTATTGCTTTCAACAAAATCAAGAAAATAGCGCGAATCAAAACAACTCGGTGCCCAAATTTGATCACTTCCGCAAACAAAAGCGTCGTAACTTTTGTTTAATTCTCTAAAATCTGAAAAGGTCACACATTTTTCTGTGAAAGATACATTTTTATCATAAAAGTTGTCAAAAAGGATTTCTCTTTGCTTAGCGTAATAAACAGGGTTTAATTTTCGTTTTACCTCTTCAGTAGCCTTTTTTACATAATAAGAAAAAACACCCGTTGTTGGCATAGATGTGATTTTTTCTTGAGGAATATAATTCACTATATCAACATCATGCCCCATATTTTGTATTGTTTTATATAGTGCAGTTACCTGCAAAGCCGTTCCATAATTATGGTAATGAAACCAAGTTACAATTGCAACTTTCATATTTTCCGATTTATCCTTTCAAATGTACCATTCGAATCTATTGAATTATGACTTCCTTTTTAGCCAGGCAAAGGTTTCTTTAACCGAACCTTTAAGACCTCTGAATTTGGTAATCCCGATGAATTTTGCAACATAGTCGGCAATTGATTTTGGAAGAACCTTTCTGCATTTAACATTTAAAGAACTGATATACTTTTCTTCATCAGAAAGCCAAGAGCCGTCAAAATGATGTATTGTTAAAGTGTTTTCGGTCATCTTAAGTTCTTTCGTGTAATAGTCCTTGGGACATAAATATTCCGTAGGTAAAATTGTTAACCCTTCAACTGTTTGCTTGGTGTTATCAAGCCTGACACCGTATTTCAAACAAGCGTCGGTAATTCTTATTACATTTGTCGTCTGGTTGAAGTTGCCGTTTTCGTCTACAAAATGTTCGTTTTGATAATCCTTTAAAAACCTTTTGAACATTTTTTGGCCTTTTTCACAAGCCATCAATCCGGTAACTGCTTCGGTTGCAGTCTGGAAACCGGTTATAGCCTCATATTCTAAAAGTTCATCAAGAGATTTTACAACTTCAACGTCGGTATCCATATAAATACCGCCATAATTCACAAGTGCATAAAGCCGTGCTACGTCAGATACAAAAGCCCATTTTTTGTTCTCATAGGCTTCTTTAACATAGTCATTATAGTCTAAATTAAAATTGGTTTCGTCCCAGCGCACAATTTCGTAATCAGGACAGTATTTTTTCCAACTATCAATGCACTTTTGCGCAAATTCCGGAATCGGTTTTCCGCCAAACCAGCAGTAATGTATAATTTTCGGGATTGCCATAGTTATACCTCACAATTTATGCCCTTCATCAAAAAACTATCTGACAAACAGCTTATATAGTTTACAAACAGCGGTTAAAGAACGGCTGTTGCCTTTAATGAACAATTGTATCAAAACCTTTACAGATAGCGGCAAGCGGTCAACGGGAAGCCTTGATGCAAAATTATCTATGATTTTATTATTGCGAAACTCACTAACTCTTTTTGCAATTGTAAAAATGCCGTCGCCCGAGTTTATCTCGTTGCCAATTACCCATTTTACAATCATGGCATAATACATCAGTTTGTTTTCCAAAAAACAGTGATTGTTGCTTTTTAGAGTTTCTTCCAAATAATTTATTAACTGTAAAACGTTTTTGGACAACTTGGGATTATATTTATGCACCATTGAGTCGGCACTTTGGCGGTAATAATAACCTAAATTATCATTAAGCACATAAACCGTTTTACAGTCATTCAATATCATCGGATAGGTTACGGCAGAGTCTTCACCCAACGTAATACCCTGTGGCACTTGAGACTGAAATTTTTCCAAAATACTTCTTTTGGTAATTTTACTCCAAACACTTGGGTAAATTCCAAAATTAAAAAATGGGGCTTTATACATCATATTGTCTTTTAAAAAAGATAATATTTCATTACAATATATACCGCTTTCAACCTGCTCCGGCGGAATTTTATTTGTGGTATCATAAGCCTCTTTATAAAAACTGCAGACTATGTCAACATCTCCGTTATCATTGACAATATCCATCATATTCGAGAAATAATCGACATCAATCCAGTCATCTGAATCAACATAACCTACATAATCACCCTCGGCAATTTGAAGCCCTGCAATTCGGGCGCTTACCAAACCGCCGTTTTGCTTGTGAATAACCTTTATTCTATTATCCTTTTCGGCATATTCATCACAAATTTTTCCGCTGCGGTCGGGTGAACCGTCATCAACAAGTATTAACTCATAATTTTGATATTTTTGAGCCAATATACTGTCGATGCACTTTTTTAGGTATTGCTCGGTTTTATATACGGGAACTATGATACTTAATAATAAATCATTATTTTTCATTTTCATTTTCCCTTCTTGAACGGTCTACTAAAAGCATTGTCGGGCACTTTTGATGCTGAAATTAGTAAGAAAGGTGCAATAATACAAATAAATTTATTAAATGCTTCGCCCTTAAACTCAAACAACGCAATTGTAACGACAATCAGTAATATGATTAAATATTTATCATATTTTTTTGTATTTAATTTGCCTGCAAGTTTTACCGAAAAGCTATGCACTAAAATATAACAAGCAATAACTTCAAAAGCATAATTGATTATACCGTAAAACAACATATGACGCATGTAACCCGCATCGGTATTCATATAGTATGTGCCGTTGGGCTCAATATATCTTCCGTCGCCAAGCCAGAGTGTGCCCTTTTCTTCGGGTACCCAGTACATATTTTCGGTCAGATTTTCAACCGAACCCATGTCATCGTAAAACTTGCCCTCTTCAGCATAATTTATAAATGCAGAGAAAACCCAATTATACCAATGCTTAACCCCCGGAATTGTTAATGTTAAAATAACGATTCCAGCAGCAATTGTTGCCACAAGGCAAATCAGTCCGATTACCAAATCCCACTTCTTTTTGAAAATTGCAATCAATCCGGTAATTCCGTAAAGTAATACACACACTATCATTCCGGTTCTGCCATAGAACAATGTTCCTACCATCATTATTCCAGACAATACCAAATATTTGATTTGATTTGATTTCTTTTCGGTAAATAAAAGTAATATGCAGGAAAGCACTACACCGATTGTGCAGCGCATAGATTCATCGTATCCCGACCAGCCCGTCCAGCCAAAACGGGTATAATATTCGGGTCTTGATAAATTTTCAGTATCAATTGCTGAGAGGTAAACAACGTTCATAACTATGTTTCTGAAGAACGGAAATAGAAGTGTCAATGCCGTGAATGACACATACAATGCAATTGATCCAAAGAAATACGTAAAATAATCCTCAATATTTCCTTTACCTTTAGAAACCTCGCAATCATATACACAATATAAAAATATGTTTTTCAACAAAACAATGAAAAAACGACTCCAATACTCTGTTACGTACGTAAAATCGTATGTTTTTAAAAAAATAGGCCAAACAATTGAAAAACCGAATAACACTGAAAATATAATTAGGGATATCACTGGAATTGTATTGAAAAAGCCCAACAACTTATCTTTTAACCATTTATACCTAAACGCAAGATACACGGCCGGTATAATATATGAATAAATCTGTGTAAAAAATGGAAAAGAATCCAATTTAACAGAAAACTGAAAAATTGCAAACAATAACAGAAATGCGATACTGAATTTTTTACCTTTGACTAATCCTATCATTTTAATCCTCTTTCTCATAAAAGTTCAACATATTTGTTTTCTAAAATCTTTACTGCGTTTTCAATATTATAATTTTTATCGAACGAGGTTTCAAAAGTCTTGTCCTTTAGCGCAATGTCAACACTTTCTGCCCATTTGACAGCAGTTTTATGACCTATCGGGAGAAAATATGCGCTATTTGATAATTTAATTTCTCTTGATATGGTGTCTGAGAAAAAGCACGGAAGATTTGCCGCTTGGGCCTCAACACCGACTAACGGAAAGCCTTCGAAAAAACTGGGGAGTAAAAAAGCGTCCATTGCCTTGTAATAACGGAATGCATCACTTCTAACACCCGCAAAATACGAATACTTATCAAGGTCACGGGCTTTTGCTTCCTTTAAAAATTCGTCATATAAATCGTTTCCGCCTACGGTAAGCAAGCGATATTTATCAGAAATTTTTAACAATTCCTCTAACACATCCAACAAATGAATGGTGTTTTTCTCCTGACCGAACCTACCTACAAATCCGATAACCCTAAAATCTTCTGAAAAACCGCATTCTTTTCTTAAAGCTAAACGTTCTTCTTCGTTGCTTTTATATTTTTCGCAATGAATAGCGTTGGGAATTATATTATTTTCACAAAAAGTATTTCCCCACATCCATTTCCCGGCACGAACACCACATGCCCATTTGTTTATCCGCATTTTTCTTGCAACAAAAACATTTAAAGCATGTAATATTTTTCGGATTATTCCTTTTGGTGTAGAGCTTGAATGAGAATGACATATAACCTTGATGTTTTTCACACATTTTACAGCAATTACAGGAAGAATGTTTGCAAGAGATTGCATATGTATATGAACTATATCATAATTTTGTTCCTTTAAAAGATTAACCAACTGAGTTATAAACTTAATAGGATGTTTTTTGTAGTTTACAAGTGAAATGATTCTCCCGCCCAGAGAGGTTATGTCATCAGAAAAAGCTATACCTTCGTTATATATATCCAAAAAATCGAATTTAAATTTTTCTTTATCAATAAATCGGTAATAGTTCATCACAACATTTTCGACTCCGCCGGGATTATTACTAAAACCGATA